>JBDRLP010000043.1:0-3373 GCA_043812975.1 Candidatus Iainarchaeum sp.
GGAACAATCACTTGTTTAAAGCCAACGGCAATTGCAGCAGCAATCTTTGAGGTAACCCCTCCTATTGGAAGAACTTCTCCTCTGACACTTAATGAACCAGTCATTGCAAGAGACTGTTTAATCGGAATTTTTTCTAAAGCAGAAATAACTGCAGTGGCAACAGAAACAGAAGCTGAATCTCCTTCGACACCAGAATAAGTCTGAAGGAATTGAATATGCAAATCATATTTAGAAAGGTCTTTTCCGCTTATTTTTTTAATTATTGCAGAAACATTTTGCACTGCTTCTTTGGCTATTTCACCTAATTTTCCTGTGGCAATAATTTTTCCTTCTGAAGAACTTTGGGCAGGAGCAATTTCTGCTTCTATTGGCAGAATCATTCCTGCATCGCCATCAGAAGAAACAGCCAAACCATTAACTCTTCCAATAGCAGAGCCTTCGCTTAAAAAAACATCATATCCTTTTCTGTCTTCAAGCATTTGGTTAACCATTTGCTGTTCTAAAGTTTTTGAATTCATTTTAGCCTGTAATACATCTTCTTCTTCAACTAAAGAATGTCCTTTTTCTTTAGCCAAATCTCCTGCAGCTCTGACTAGCCCGCCTAAATCTCTTAATTTCAGAGTCAAATTATTTTTTCTTCCGGCTCTTCTTTTTGCTTCAAAAATAATTAATTCAACTGCTTTCCTAGAAAAATGAGGAATTTTTCCATCTTTTCTTATTTCCTGGGCAACAAACTGAATTATTTTATTTCTGTTTTCCTGAGTGTCAGGCATGTCTAAATTCATATATAATTCATAGCCATATCCTCGGATTCTTGAACGCAAAGCAGGATGAACTTTTTCTAAATCCTGATAATTTCCTGCAGCAACCAAAACAAAATCGCAGGGAATTGCTTCTGTTCTTGTCATTGCACCAGAACTTAATTCACTTTGGCCAGTAATAGAATATTTTTTTTCCTGCATTGCAGTCAATAATTCCTGCTGGGATTTCTGAGTTAAAGTAGCAATTTCATCAACAAACAATACTCCATTGTTTGTTCTGTGAATATAACCCGGTTCAACCCTTAAATGAGGAGGAGTTCCTAATCCGCCAGAATTTGAAACCAAAACATCTTCCACAAACAAATTTCCGGTTTCAGTTGTAACATTATATACGTGTCCTTTGAATTTTCTTTTCTTTACAGAAGAAACTTTAGCATTTTTTGTTTGCATAAAAAAAGAAAGGAAAAAAAGTGTTAAATAGGTATTGTTTTGTCAGGGCTTTTTCTGTAGTTTACCCCGATTTCAATTTGTTTTTGTAAGCACTGTTTATCTTAAATAAAACAAAGTTCTAGTTCTTTGTCAAACTTCTGCTTTTTCTCTACACAATATTTTAAAGGAAAAATCTTGTGGGATTTTTGAACATTCTTTATATTTGTTCTGAAAAAAATTCTGTAGCCAAAACTCTTTTTTCCATCTTTTCTAAAACTATTTTTGTAGTTGCTTTTTCCAACATAATTGGTGCATTGAATTCCAAGTTTTTTCATATAAAGCATTATTTGTTTCATAAACTCAATATGGCTTTCTTCTAAAACTTGGTCTTTGGATAAGCTAAAAGAAAAATTTTTGAAATAACTCTTACAGCGAGTTCTTGCATGAAATCTTGGAACAGAAATTTCTGCAGAAAACAATCCATCAAAAAAAGCCAGTATTGAATTTCTGCCAAGAGAATCAAATTTCTTTGGAAAAGAATAAGGAACAATAACTTTATCTCCTATTGGAGTGCCTAAAGCAGTAAAAAATCTTATTACTGCTCTATCGCAGGTTCTTAAAGAAAAAGCATGTCCATATTCTCCTACTTCAATTAAATTTAATTTTCCATTAAGAAAAGGAAAAAGTTCAATCAAATCTTTTTCCCATAAATCAATATTTTTTTTAACCGAAGAGATAAAAGATAAAGTGTTAAGGTTTCTGTCTACACAACCATCGCCATACAACATTCCAAGCATTCTAAAAATGGTTTCAGCGTGTTTGTGTTCTGAATTAAAAGGCAACAAATTATTTTGTTTTAATTTTTCTACAGTTTTAAATGCATTAGGAGTTGCTTTCTTTTTTCCTTTAGTATGCCACCAGCGGGTTCTTCCTGCAGGAATGTCTAAAAGTTTAGCACATCTTTTATAGCCAAAAGAAGGGTTTGATTTAATAAGTTGTAAATATTCAGTATACTTCTTGCAAGAATTTTGTTCGTTTTTAGAATAAGTGTTAATAATATCTTGTTCAGAAACCAGAAACATTGTATCATAAATAAATTGTTTTTTGTGTTTTAAAATAAGTTTGAAACACGTCTTTGCCGGTGAAAATTATTTTTGTAAAGTAATTAATTCATCTTTTTCTGAAACATCTTTTGCTTCTTTTTTATCAAAAGCCCCAAAAAGTTTGTGTTCAGGTGTTACAGTTAATTTAGAACCATTGACCTCCAAATCAACTACTTCATCATCAAAAGGTCTTTTGTTTAATGAAAGGATTCTGGAAAGCATAACCTTTCCATCCTTAAAACCATTAGTGTAAATTTGTTCTTCTTCAGGCAAAATAATTGCTTGATAGTCATTCTCGTGTTTTTCAACTAAATCAGGATACTTAGAAGAAATTTCATTCCATAGTTGTTCAAAACTAACAGATACAAATTCACCACTACGTTTAACAACGAATTTATCTTCGTCAATAAACGATTGAAGGGGGTCATGCCTTACATCCCCAAGCAATGCTCCTGCTCTTGCACCTGTTGCTTCAATAAAAGGAGCAATTTTTTTTTCTGCATTATCAATTAATAATTTTGGAACATCATTTTCACTTTTTGTTTTAATCTGAGAACCTAAAGCAAAACCTACAAGAATAAATCCTCCTAAAATAAGTAATGCAGCAAAAGTGATTTCTCCAATAAAACCAAAATGAAACATCACTGAAGCTAAAATAAACCATCCTAAAGGCAGAATAAAACCAATTAGTCTTGAACCATTATCTTTTTGCATTTGATTTAAGGTTGCTTGTTCAACAATCTTTTTTCCTTCTCCTGCTCGGACAACCCTTACTTTTGGATTATTTGGATCTGCTTTATTTGGATAAACAAGAACATCACTTAATTTACTTATTGAAAGAATTTCAGCCATTGCCTGAGCCAGCATTGATTTGCCTGTCCCCGGAAGCCCCACAAGCAAAACATTTCTTTTTTGTGCGGCTGCTTTCTTTAATATTTCAACTGATTTTTCCTGTCCAATAACCTGTTCAATCAATCTCTTTGAAACTTTAATTTCTGCAGTAGAACTGAACTTTAATTCTTTTTCAGGCATAAAAAAACACTCTTTTAAAAAACTCTCTTTAATAAAAAGTATTACTAC
>JBDRLP010000044.1:0-50665 GCA_043812975.1 Candidatus Iainarchaeum sp.
AACTAATACGTCAATTAACGTAATATTTAAAAAGTGTTTTTTGCCTTATTTTGTAATGTTTGGGGAAAAAGCTCAGGTTTCAATTGAGCTTATTATAGTTCTTGCAGCAGTTGTTGCAATAGTTCTTCTTTTGGTTTCTCAGCTCCAGAAAACAGCTGAAAAAGGTGTAAAGGTATTTGACAAGAAAACAGAATCTATTTTTGAAGAGATAGATGATATATGAATTCAACTGGCCAGTTAAGTGTAGAGTTTCTTTTGCTTTTAACAGCAGTACTGGCTTTCTTATCTGTTTTCATCTCGGCATTTTCATATCTTGAACAATCTTCTTTGTATGCAATAGATGTTCAGAATGCCAGACGGTTTGTAAATGAATTAAACAATTCAGCAAAAACACTTTCTTTATTAGGGGATGGTTCAGAAAAACATTTTTCTTACAGGGTAATTACTACTTGGGAATTAAGCAATTCTCCGGCAATTTTAACAGTTTACTCAAATTCCGGAAAAGACATTTCTCTGCAAATTCCGGAAGGCATATTTTTAAAATCCCCGAAAAAATTCAAAGATGAATTAAATATTGTTTTGAGAAAAGAAAACGGAAAATTAATTCTGGACTAAAACACTTATTGTTTCAATTTTTCCTTTATTGAATCTTTTTATTTCCCTTGAAACAACCTCTTTATTTAAATCAGCAGAATATTTTTCATTGTTTATGGTGATCTCAAATTTATTCCCTTTCAGGAAAAGTTCGGCATCTTTTAGCATTTCCTCTTTCCCTGAATCATTTCTTGCCCAAATAATAAGCAGGTCGCTTTCCTTTTGCTGAACAAACAAATCTTTTCTAGAAAAGTTTTCATTAATTGGCATCACTGCAATCAACAAAACAATTACTGAGAAGGACAGTAATGATTCTATTGAGAAAAAACCATTATTTTTCACAAACAACAAACCCCAGAATTGTTTTTTGGTCTAAAATCCCCTTCACAATAACAAGCCTTTCAACAACCAAACAATTGTTTTTTTGTTTATTGAAAAAGTATTTTGTTTCATGTTTATTTCGTTCGTAAATTCCTGAAAGCAGGTAATCTCCAAAATCGGTTTCTGAAATTTTCCTTAAAAGAACAGCATCAATAACATTCTGCTCTACTCTTTGCTTTTCAGGATTGAAATAAGCTGCTCCTTTCCATGGTTCTTTTTCATTCCTGTTTTTTACAATAGATTCTGAGAGGGTTAGCGCAAATAATTCTTTTTCATTTTCTTTTGTATTTTGTATTTGATTCTGTGCAAAAGAATTAAATGAAATAAAAATTAGTGTTAATGATAACAGCAGTATTGCTGCGGCAAAAATTGTATCTATACTAAAAATCATTCCCTTTTCCATAATGGTTTTCAACCCTTACTATAATTCCCTTTTCCAGAATTTGTATTTCCGCCGGAATCATGTTTTTGTTGTTGCATTTTAATTTTTCATTTAGATTTCCTCCAGAATGAGCATAATATATATTCACTAATGCTGTGCATTCTGAAAAAAAAGTTTTTTCAATAAATTTATTTTTCAAAGAATAAGTGTTTTCTATCAGGCTGTTTTCCATTCCTGCAATAAAAACACTAAAACTTAATAGAATTAAAATTGCAAGAATGATTTCAATTGAGTTCATACAATCACTCTTGTTATTGAGTAACCAATAGGCAGTCTAAAATAATTTGAAAAATTTCCAATGGAAATTTTTGTACACGGAAAAAGATTGTAATTTATTCCTCCGCTGATTGTGTATTGGATTATTGTGAATTCTCCACGAGGTATTGCTGAAGCTGATGTAATTGTTGTTAAGTTCTCGAGGTTTAATTCTTTAACTTTAATTTCTTTTCCGCGAAAATTTTCTTTACAAATCCCTGTGTTTTCAAGGTCAAGTTCTTTGAATGCTTTTATTATTTCTAAATTTATTTTTAGTTTTATTGTTTCAGCCTCAACAGGTTTTGAAACATCTGTTTCAAAACTATGTTCTATTACATCATCCAAAAATAGTTCTGCTTCTGTTCTTTCAAACCCTGTTTTTTCTATTGCTAAGATTTTGCTTTCAATAGAATTATGCTGAAGAAATAGTTCATTCTCAGTACTGTTAATCAGGAGTAATGCTTCTATTGCCAGAAGCAGAACTACGGTTCCGAAAAAACCTTTAGAATTCATTAATGAATTAGGTTAAAAAACTACTATAAATATTACGTTGATTGACGATATATTTATTGTTGCCATTTGCAGTCTTTCAACCCGTCTTTTTGCAGGTCAAATTGTTCACAATCATCTTGTGAACTGAACTCTGCACATAGCTCTTCCATTACTTTAATTCCCTCTATTTTCGAATAGCATCTTATAATTTCGGAATCCAGGCCGGTTCCCGTGGTTATTTCTGCCTGGCTATTGCCAATTGTTTCTAATGGTTCTATGCTTGCCTGCTTATAATCTGAGTCGGCCATCATTGGAACACTTTGTAAGCCTAACAATGAAGACATTACAACAAACC
Source organism: Candidatus Iainarchaeum sp. (assembly GCA_043812975.1). Taxonomy (GTDB): domain Archaea; phylum Iainarchaeota; class Iainarchaeia; order Iainarchaeales; family Iainarchaeaceae; genus UBA493. The sequence goes on from JBDRLP010000044.1 coordinate 2,520, forward strand.
CTATCAATACAATAATTATGGTTGATGAAAGTATAATGAGAATATTTGTGGGTTTTTGTTCTGATTCCAGAATTTTTTTCCCTTTTCTGGTTAATGAGTAATATTTCCATTTTCTTCCTTCATCTTTAAGTTCGATTAAATCTGATTTTATTAAGACAGATGTGTGCTGTTTTACTGTTGGTGCAGCCATTCCTGATTTTGCTGCTAATTCTGAAAGAGTGTAGTTTCTTTCCTGAAGCATTTTCAGTAAATCAGTTCTTGTTTTGGATGATAAAGCTTTGAATTCAGTATTAGTTAGAGATACTTCGTCTTCCATAGTATAGCCTCATAATAAAAATATTAGTAAAAGGAAAAGAACAAAACCCGCTATTGCAAAGCCTCTGTTGTTGTAAGCCAATAACCCTGCTATTGGAGGAATTAGTAAAGTGAGTTCTGACATGTCAGGTCTTGATCCGACGAAGAAACCAATAACTGTTCCCACTGCTAATATAAAAAACATGAATGCTACAAATCTCTGAATGCTTCCGGTGATGTAGTCGCCTATTCTCCCGAAAAAATTGTCCCAAATAGACCCTTCTTTTTGCCCCTCCATGATTAATAAGTGCTCTTTAGGCCTTTTTAATCCTTTCATTTTCCTTAGTAAAAACTTTAATATTAGAAACCCGTATGTTTTAGCATGATTGATTTTTCTTTCTTTGATATTGGTTCTTTAACCGCGTACGCTGAGTATTTGTTGGCGAATGTGCTTTCAGGAGACCCATTAGCAATTCTGGTAATCGGCGCTGTATTGATTGTTCTTTTGGTTTTATTTTTCAAGGTAAGTACTTTTATTCTTGGCCTGATTAAGCGTTTCTTTTTGCTTATTGTTATTGGTTTAAGTGCGTTCTTTTTTCTCAATACTTTTGGTGCAAAACTTGCTGCTGAAGGTTTCACAGGACAAATTATTCTGTTTGGGGTTATCGGAATTCTTGGTGCTATAGCTGCTTTGGTTATTGCTCTTGGTGCTTTTAAGAGGCAGGTAAAGAAAAGACATGATGAACCAATACTTGAGCAACCAAAAAATACTGCCGCACCTAATTTTACACCTACGCAATTGCAACAGCCTCAGGCTTACACTACTCAGGCTCTTACCCCAGGAAATATCATGAATTCCCTGAAGGATGATCGGAGTTTGTTGGCGGTTTTAAGTTATGTTATTATTGCGCAGTTTGGTGTTTTTTCAAGCAAAACAATAAGCGCACCTAATCCTGATGTCGGTATGATTTTCTTCGGCATTTTTGTTGTCGGTGCATTGATTTTTATAAAAACAACTTACCATTCCTATCTCAAGGGCATAACCCACCTCATTATTGCTTCGGTTTTCGGAATACTGCTTTCAATGGCTCTCGGAATTTACTGGGCCGAAATCCCAATGGACATAATGCTCTCAACAGGTTACTTTGCAACAGATGCAATGGTCGCATTTGTTACAGGAATCGCAATCTCGCTCTTAATGGGGAATAGGAATTAGTTTGCTATATCATAAATTTTAGGTGCAAAGTCATTGTAATCAGGTTCTTCAGTCATTATGATTGTTTCATAATCAATGGTTAATTTCTCAAATTGTTCATTAAACTTTTCCAAGAACTCGTTAAGTTCTTTATTGTCTTTTAGTCTTACATCAAGATGCAAATCATTTTGTCCTAAAATTCGTGCAGCCCAAAATATGTTCGAATCATTTGCAATAAATTTCCGTAATTCTTTTTCTATCTCATCTGTGATCTGATACGTGCGAATCCTAATTCTATACCACTGAAAACCAAACACCCCGTAATTAATTGCTATCCACAATGCAGCTAATACTTTCTTTTCAGCCATCCGCTTCATTTTATACCTTATATTTTCAATCGGCAAAGACAATTTTTCACTCATTTCCTGAAGCGAAACCCTACAATTGTTTGCAAGCAAATTAATTATTTCAACATCCATTTTGTCAATTTTAGTTTTTTCAAAATCTTTAACCGCAGCAACGGATTCATTTTCAAGCAAACTGTATAATGAAGATCCTTCTTTAGAAACTTTTAATGGTTTTATATTCACGTCTTTAAAAAACGATTTAATATTCGCAGTATATTTATACTCATATAAAACTTCTTCAAAATCAATTTCCTTTATTAGCCCCCTAAAATTTTCTTTTATTTCGCCAATAATTTCTGTAATATCCATTGAATCTTTTGCCAGCAACAACAAAGTATAATCCCATTTCCCTAAACACCGGTTAACCCAAATAGCACTCCAGTGATTTTTCATATATTTAGCAAGTTTTTTTGCATTTGTTGCATCGAGCTTATTGAAATTCAAATAAAGTGTGTAAAAATTTAAACCAAAATAAGGCGGATTCAAAATCGCGGTAAAGTTAAGTATTACTTTATTTTTCCACATGTTTTCCATTCTGTTTTTTATGGATTCACGCGAAACCCCGACATTTGCAGCTAAAACACTATAAGAGAGCCTAGCATTAATACTCAAATAATACAGAATTTTCTTATCAGTAGCATCAAGCTTCATATATTGCATATTACAGGAAATTATATAAAAAAGTATGTATTTTGCTAGCTTTTGAGTCAAATATTACTTATATTACAAAAAACATATTCTTGTATGATTTGGGAAATTATTGTTCATTTAGTGGCCTTGGATTTCGCTTGGATTATAGGTCTGGTTCTAAGCAATCTGCTTATCGTTTTCATGTTTTTTGCTTTGGGGTATATTTTCTTTAATGGTAAAAACCCAATAAGGTCTTTTATTCACTTGATTTTAGCTCCTTTGCTTTTCTTTGAGTTAATTCCTTTTTTGGGTTGGGCTGAAGTTTCCGGGCAGCTTGTTGCATTGTACTATATTATAAATCTCAGTTTGATGAAAATGCTTGAGAATAATAAGTTCTTTTCCTCAAGGCTTGTTTGGATTGAGGAGTTTACTTTCTTCGGGGCATTGATTTTGTTCAATGGGTTCATGTAGGTGTTATGATGGGTATTTTTATGAAAACAATTAAATTTTCAGTGTTTTTTCTAATTGCGGTTTTCTTTTTGGAAATCATTGGCATAAGCATATTTTCAAAAGTATTATTCACGCCATTCGGAATTCTTTTCTTGTTTTTATCTTTTCTGAATGAGGCTTATATGATTTCTTTGTAGAATGAAGGGGAGTTAAGGGGGAGTTAAGAAATAGTAAAGTTCCCTTAACCTGTAATCCCAATGAGCCGAACTAATTGTGATTTTGGTTTATAAATCACTTTGGAAGGGGTACATTGCCGGTGCAAATTAAATCATTAATGCATTTTCTTCCTTGAAATGTTTATCTCCAGTTACTATTTGGAGATTATACTGCCTTCCTGTAGAAATTATTATGCAGTCAACTAATCCGATTCCTTTAGTGTTTTTTCTTTTCTCTGCTTTTATTATTCCGGCTGATTCAAGTGTGCTGTTGTCTATGCTTATTATTGTTGAGAATTTTTTAATATCTTCAAATGTTTTTTTACGCTCATTTTCTGTCTTTTCTATCCACGCGCTTAATTCTGCAATAGAAATAGCACTTGTGTAACATGTTTTAGTTTTAAGCATGTTTTTTACTATTTTGCCTTTTTTTGTGCCGTTAAAAAATTCTACCCATGCGTATGTATCAAAGAGCATCAGAATACCCTGTCATTATGGTCTCTTTTGAATGGTTTTGCATTTTTTGCCGAACCGAAAGCTCTGTCGATCGCAACTAAATCCTTTTTTATTATTGCAATTTTAACTGTCTCATTTTTTTTTATTTTACCTTCCTGTATAACTTCCTTCGGAATTAAAACCCCAAGAGACGTTCCAACCTGTCTTATTTTTACTTCAAAAGCATCCATATAATCACCATTATAATATATTATAATAAGTTGTATTTAAGCTTTTTGAAGGGGCTCATTGCCGGTGCGCCACAGTTTCGGCTGTGGGCTACGACAGTTATCCCATCTGCGATGGGATAGGCCACTGCAATCCTTTTTAATACTCACAATTACTATTCTATTCATGGTTAGAAAAAATCTTTTCAAGCAGTCTGATAAAGAAAAGAGTGTTTTTTTAGATGAACGTTATCTTTACCCTGAACATCTTCCTGAGGTTCTTTATCATAGAGATAAAGAAATAGATTCTCTTGTTTATTGTTTTGATCCTATATTAAAAGGAAATAAACCATTGAACGTTTTTCTTGCTGGCCCTACAGGAGTTGGGAAAACTGTTTCTGCAAAATTTGTGTTAAAACAATTGGAAGAAAATTTTGACAGGTCCAAAAGCCTTTACTTGAATTGTTTTGAGTTTAATTCAAGGGCTTCGGTGTTAAATGCAATTGCGAATTTTGTTGGAGCTGCATTGCCAAGAAGGGGTTTGGCTACGGATGAAATTTTTACAAAAATGCTTGAGTCAATGAAAAAATGCGGTTTCATTCCTATAATAATTCTAGATGAAGTTGATCAGCTTCTTGTTTCCGAATCCAATTCAAAATTACTTTATGATTTGTTGAGGGTTGTTGAATATGACAAACATAGAATTGGCGTTGTAATGATTTCCAATGATATTGCTTTAACATCTCAGCTTGATTCCAGAATAAAAAGTTCTTTGGCCGAACAGACAATTATTTTTGAGCCTTATACTCCTGAACAATTAAAGGCAATTCTTTCTGAAAGAGCAGAACTTGCTTTCGAGAAAAATGCTTATGATAAGGATGTTGTTAATGTTGCCGCAGCTCATGCTGCAAAACTTGGAGGTGATTGCAGAGTTGCAATAGAATCTCTTTTGAAGGCAGGGAGGATTGCTGAACGTGAAAACTCTGGGAAAGTTTCTCTTGATAATTTGCAGCAGGCTTTTGATTCCGTTGATGCAGTTTCTTTAATCAAAGGAGTTCCGCATTTGAACAATGACGAATTAACTCTGGTAAAAATAATTTCAGAAAACCAACTGATTAATTCAGGGAAAATTTATGAAATTTATTCAAAAAATAAAAATAATGTTTTGAAAGAGCGCAGGTTAAGAGATACTCTTTCAAATCTAGAGAAAAAGAATTTCATTTTTTCAAAACAATTAAACATGGGTAATAAAGGGAAAACCAAGGAATATTCTTCAAAGATTCCTAAACAGTTTTTACAGGGTTAGTTTACTTATTATTATATTCATTTCCTACTTTTTCTTTATTCTATGAGTGAACTCTGGACTGAAAAATTTAACCCAAAAACAATTGATACTTTTATCGGTAACTCGGATATTGTTGCGAATTCGGTTGAATGGGTGAAAAAGTGGCAGAATAATGAAAATCAGCCTCCTTTGCTTTTATGGGGTCAGACCGGTTCAGGGAAAACAGCCCTTGCTTATTTATTGGCAAAACAATTTAAGTGGAATGTTGTTGAACTAAATAATTCTGATCTTCGTTCCAAGGAGGTCATTGAAAGAGTTGTGGGAGCAGCTGCTCATAACGCTTCTTTTTTTGGCTCAAGAAGAATGATTCTGATTGATGAGGTTGATGCTTTAACAAGAACTGACCGAGGGGGAGCTTCAGCAATCGTATCTATAATTAAAACTGCTAAAAATCCGATAGTGTTAACTGCGAATGATATTTTTTCCAATAAAAATATTTCTGCTTTAAGGTTTGTCTGCAAAGCATTTGAGTTTAAGAAAATAAATTATCTTTCGATGGCGAAAAGATTAAGAGAAATTCTTACTGAAGAAGATATTTCTTTTGATGAAGAAGCTATAAAAGAACTTGCAAAAAATGCCAACGGGGATATGCGTTCTGCTTTATTAGATATCCAGATTCTGGCTTTGGAAAAAAATATTTCAATGGAAGATGTTAACTCTTTAGGTTCAAGAGAAAGACAGCAGAAAGTATTCAGTGTTATGAAAGCAATTTTTAAGGGAACTGATTTTTCTGAAATAAGACAATCCAGAACAAAAACAGATCTTAGTAATGATATGCTTTTTCGCTGGGTAGAAGAAAATATTCCGCGACAGTATAAGAACAATGATGCAGTTGCATTAGCATTCAATCGCCTTTCAAGGGCTGATGTTTTCAATGGTCGAATCTTTAACAGACAGCATTGGGGTTTTTTGAGGTATAGTTCTGCTCTTGCTTCTGAAGGCGTTGCTCTTGCAAAGAAAGAAGTTTCTTATGATTTTGTTGCTTATCAGTTTCCTGGTTTACTTTCAATGCTTTCCAGAACTTCAGGAATAAGAAATCTGAAAAAAAGTTTAGGAAAAAAAATCGGTTCGAAAACACATTCTTCTTCCAGATCAGTTATTTCAAAAGATCTTCCTTTTTTGCAGATGATTTTCCAAAACAGGGAAAAAGCAGTTAGTTTAACTGCGTTGTTTGAATTAGATGAAAAAGAAGTTGCATTTTTGTTAAACACAAAACCTGATACTAAAAAAGTGAAAACAATTATGAGTGATGCTCAGGAAATTAAGGAAGAATCAGCTAAACCTAAAAGATTTTTTAACCAGCCTGTTATTGAAACACAGGTTCCTGATTTGAATATTGAACAAGAAATAAAACCTGAATTAGAAGAAGAACCTAAAGAAGACGAACCCGGTGCAAAACAAACAACTTTATTCTAACGAACTAACTCTAATTCTATTACTATTGTTTTGGTATCCAGACCAAAGTTGCTTAATGTTTGTTTATTCATTTCTCCAATAAAACCTTTTCCGTTGTCGCTTTTTATTTCCCCGCTTTTTCCTTTCTCCAAAAATGCAAGTTGTGTTTCTTTGAGGGAGTATTTAATTCCAAGATTATTGCATACTGCTTCCAGAATAGATTTTGCAAGTGTAAAGTTTGCACGGGGATCAGAAACAACTATTCCTAAATTATAGCTCTGATCAACTCCTTCTTCTTTTGTTGCATCAATAGCAAGAGTAGTTCCGATTTCAAATATTCGTTGAGGGTATTCTGCGTGTTTGTTTTTTGATAAAAAGTCAAGCAGTTCAGGCACTAGTTTTTTCCTCATTACTTCCCAATTACTGGAAACAGGGTTAGATATTTCAACTAAATCTTCTTTTGAAAGAATTTTTCTGATTTGTTTTTCTTTTGATGTTAAATTGAATGTAAGCACTTCCTGCAAACCAAGTCCCACACAAACATCCCTTGCTTTATCAAGGTAAACTCTTTGCGGAAGTTCTTCTCCTACAACATTCAGCTCAATTTTTTTAGGCTTGATATTATTGTAACCATAACCAATGATGATGTCTTCCACAACATCTATTGGATGAATAATATCTTTTCTGTAAGAAGGATATTCGACTTCTAGTTTTTCCTTTTTAATTTTAACATTATACCTTGCTTTTTCCAAAAGCGAAATTATCTGTTTATCTGTAAGATCTAAATCTGAAATTTTTCTCACATAATCTGGGTCAAGAATAATTTTTTCTGTGCTGAAATCAGGAGTAACAATTTTTTTACCATCTGAATCCAGAATAGTTACGCTTTCGATTTTTCCGCCTCTGTCCGCCAGAGCCATTACTATTACTTGTAGCCCTACAAGTATTGTTTCAATCTGAAAACCGCTAACTTCTATGAATAAATTTTTTGTATTCTCGGTTACTTTTCCTGAATAATCAGAATTAATTACAGGAGGCATTGAGAGAACATTTCCTTCAGAGTCCTCAAAAATAGGGTAAACCTTTTTCCCTTTCAATAAATGAGCATATTCTTTTCCTTTGGGGTGTGTTTCTAGTATTTCATCCAAATCCATTTCAACTTTATATTCAAGAGGGATGAATTTTTTCTTTCGGGGGTCAGCACCATAGTATCTTATGTTTCCTTTGATTTTATCATAATCATAAATTCCTGTTGCTGATTCTTTTCTTTTTCTTCCGTGAGTTCCGTCAACTTTTTCCTGTAATTGCACTAATTGTTTGATTAATTCATCAGTGATTTTTATTCCCTTAACAACTGCGGCAACTGTATAAGGCCTTATTTCTTTCACACTTTTTTCAATAGAAACAACAAGGTTTGACTTTCCAACTTTAAACTTTGGAACCCCTTTCTCCAGACCAATTCTCGCTCTTATTTCCCGCGCTATTCCTTCAGCACTCCAAAGATCCGGCCTGTTGGTTTCCTTAACATCAATTGTAAGTACATCTCCTTCAACATTATCAAGTTCTCCCTTGATGAACATTAATGCTTCATCTAACTCAGGCCTGCTGAACTTTTTTCCAATAAGTTTTTCCAAATCCTTTTTGCTTGCTTCTATTGTTGGCATTATTTTTCACTCCTTTGAGAGAAAGCTTTTTTTGAATGCGCTACAAGGGTTTCTTTTATTTTTTCCCAACCTTTCATAATATGGGAAACATCTCCAGCTTCTTTTTTTAACCTAATTACTTCTCGACTATCCTTTTTCATTTCTGCCTGTTGGATTTGTCTGTTGAGTTCTACTCTATTCCTGCTAAGATCTGTTAGTTCAGCGTTTACTTTGGAAATCCGTTCCTCAGTTTCTTTAATGCTTGTTGGTAAAGGAGTATGTCTTCTCAAACCCACAGTATTTTTTCTAATCATTAATCAATCACCATTTTACTTTTCCTTAACCAAGCCAAATCATCTGAGAAAAGATGCCTAATATCCTTGATTCCAAGTTTGAACATTGCTAATCTGTCAACACCCATGCCCCAGGCTAATACTGGTTCTTTGATTCCTAAAGATTCTGTTATTTCCGGTCTGAAGATTCCTGCGCCTGCAAATTCAACCCACCCTAAATCAGGGTGTTTTGCGGAAAGCTGAACGCTTGGTTCTGTAAAAGGATAATAATCCGGAAAAAATTTGACATCTGTTGCTCCGGCAATTTCAATTGCAAAATCCTTCAAGACTCCAAGAAGGCTCCTAAAACTTAATCCTTCTCCGACAATAAAACCATCTAATTGGTTGAATTCAATTAAGTGTGTTGCATCCAAAACATCAGGTCTGAAGCATCTATTAATCACAAAATATTTTCTCGGGTATTCAACTCCTTCAATCATTTGCCTTGCATCAGCTGCTGTTCCGTGAGCTGTTGGCATTAGCTTTGCTGCAATTTCTGGATTCCAGTTGTAACCCCAGCCTTTTGAAATTGTTTTTCCGCCATGTTCGTGAGCATGCTTTATCGCGTTTACTTTCTCCTGTTTTGGAAGCTTTCCAATTTTAGGATTTTTCAACTGGTAAGTATCAGTCCATGTTCTTGCGGGATGATTTTGTGGCTGGAAAAGAACATCAAAATTGTAAAATTCCTGATTCACAAGTCTTTCAGGCATTTCTTTAAATCCAAGAGCAACTAATTTTTTTCTTATATTGTTCAAAAATTGAATATAAGGCTGCTTTTTTCCGATAAATAATTCAGGAACTTTTTCATGGATATTGTAATTTCTTTCTTCTGAGAATTCTTTTGAACTAAGAGCAGAGCTTCCTTCTTTTGTAATTGAAATTTTCCTGATTATTTCTTCTTTTTCCTCAATCAATCCTCTTGCTATTAACTCTTTGCTTATTTTTGAATCAGGAGTTTCTCCTTGTGAAATTTTTTCAAGTTCTTTTTTTTCTTCGTTTTCAAAACCTTTGCTTATTCCTGTTAATTCAAGCATTGGTTTTTCTTTTTTAGAAATAATAACAAAATTTTTCCTTTTGTTTAATCCAAGTGCAACATTAAATTCTTGTTGTGACAAATTTGCTTTTTTCATTGCGTCATCAAAACTCATTCCTTCTTCTGAAAGAACATCAAGCATTTTTTGTTCAGGCAGACCATTCTCTAAAGCATTTTTTCCTTCTTTTGTTAAACCAGCTTTGATTGTTTTTATATGGGTTATTTTTGCAAATCCTTTTTCATTTAGCCAGTTAACCGCTCTTCTCACAGAATCAATATTGATATTGGCTTCTTTGCTTATTTCAGAAATCTCTTTTTCCTTTTGCGACAGCACTTTAAGACATTTTTTTTCAATATCGCTTAATGACCGTATTTTGGCTTTTAGATCCATTGTACCACAGCACTATAATATATCATTAGTATTAAAAGTATTGGATAGTAAACCTATTTAGGAGTTGTTTTTGGCATGATTTATATTTTAGATTCTCCCGCACTTTTTAATGATGAGAATTTTTCTTTTGAAAAAGAAAACAAGTATTTCATTACTTCTTTGGTTTTTGATGAGTTAAAGGATTTCAGAAGCAAATCTCTGGCAGAAAATGCTCAAAATCAGGAATTATTAATTATTCAGGATCCGTGTCCTTTGTCTATTCAGACTACTAATCAAAAATGCGCAGAATCCGGGACTGAAATAAGTGATGCTGATATTTCTGTTATAGCTCTTGCTATTGAGTTCAGGGAAAGAAATGAAAAGTTTGTTGTTATTACTGACGATTATAGTGTGCAGAACATTCTGAAAAAACTTAAAATAAAATTCCGAGGAGTTATTCAGGGTGAAATAAAGAAGTACCGTTCTTTCAAAAATTAGTCCAGTTCAATATCGAGTTCTTCTTCTTTTCTTGTTTTTATTTCTGAGTGGTCAACTAAATATTTTTCAATTTTTTCTTCTAAATCATCTTTTTTAATGTAAGTTATTATCAGTAGCACAATCAATATTGGAACTAGTATTATATAAATTCCTGAAAGTCCTTGTATAAGTTCTCCGCTTGTTGGAGCTATTGGTTTTAGTACTCTGTACTCGATTGCTATTGAATTACTCTGAATCCCGCTTAGCAGAATTGTGTTTCCTGAGACAACAACTTTGTCAGGAAGTTTTGAAGTATCAATTTCAGAGTTTTGAGGAATGTTTATTCTGATTGTGTTATTTTCAGGAATAACTATTGTGCTTGTTTCCAGAAAGGTTGACAATTGTTTATCATCTATTATAAAAAAATCAGATCTTTGTTCTTCTGATGCTAAAGTTGCAAACCTTTCGCGTAAACTATATTCAAATGTTAATCTGTTTGCTTCATTGCTATATCCAATTTTTATTGGAGGGGTAGGACTTATTTCAGTAATGGTTTTTGCAAACCTAGGGTAAAAAAACTCGTAGTCTGCCTGCCATGCTTGTAAGCTTGAAGAGTTTTCAATTGTCTGATTAACAAATTCCGCTTCCTCAAATGGACTGATGAACTGAAGGTCATAGTTTTCCACTATGTTTGCAAATCCTTCGTTATCAACGCTAATATCTATTGTTAAGTGATTTATTTCAATTGCGTTAACACTCATAGAAAGAAAAAATAAAGCTATGATTAAAATAATTTTTTTCATGATTCATATATATTGTTTAATTCTTAAATAAACTTTTTCTTTGTAAGTTTTTTGCCTAATTTCAAGTTTTTACTTTGCTTGTGTTAATAAGTGAAATCAACAGGATGGTTTAATATACTCCGTTCACTTTTCTCTTGTAGTGGTCTGATGAAACTCCAATATTTGTGGCATTCTTTTTTTAAAATTTCTTTTGCAGGGGTTAATATCTTGGTTGATCCTTTTGTCAGTGTTCCTCCGGAAGGAACTTTTCAACTGAACATGAAATGTCCTGTTAATGTTAAAAAATTAAAAAATATAGGATTAATCTTTATAAGCAATGAACACTTTGATCATTTTGATAAAGAAGTTGTTGAAATAATAGCAAATAGAGATCATGCTTCGGTTATTGGTCATGAATCTATCTTGAACGATTTGAATATTCCTCCTAGTTTAAAGAACAATGTGAAAGTTGGTGATAAATTAAGTTTACGCGGCGTGGATATTGAAGTAAGAAGTGCACATTACCCTAATTCATTTTATCCTTTGAGTTTTTGTTTTACCAAAGACAAGGAAAAAATTTTCTTTGCAGGAAACACAGCTCTGACTGATTCATTTAATGATATCGATTGTGATGTTGCAATAGTTCCTATTGGAGGTTCTTCCACGATGGATGTTATTGATGCGGTTCGCGCTACTAAAACAATGAAACCTAAATATGCTATTCCAATGCATTACAATTCTTTTGATTCAATAATTGCCGACCCTGAAGAATTCAAATCAAGAATTGACAAAAGCATTCTCAAAACAATTCCTATTATTCTGAAACCGGGTCAATCATTCAAGACACCGTAAAGTACAAATTAGACTAATAAATTCGTTCGCAAATTCACATTGGAAACAATCCATTCCACCGTTGCGTCGGTGGAGTGCGCATACGTCCAACCCATCTGCGATGGGTTATAAATATTCACATAGGGAATAGTTCATCAAGAATTAGATCGGCTTCTTCCAAATCTTCTCTTGAAGCAACATCAACACACATTCCCTGACATGCTCTGTATTCAACATTCTTTCCTTTTTTCATGTAAATTTTAATAGAATCAACTAATTCATATTCGTTTCTTTCTGACATTGGTGTTTCTCTTATTGATTCAAAAAAATCTTTTGAAAAACGATAAATTCCTGCGTTAATTAAATTGCTTGGTTCTTCTCCCATTTGAGGTTTTTCAATAATATCAATAACTTTTTTTCCTTCTGTTTTCAGAACTCCGTAACGCCAAGGGTTTTGTACTTTTCTTGCTAAAAGAACCCCGTCTGCCAAATCAAACTCATCAGTCTTAGTAATGTTTTGATAATTTTGTGAACCAACAATTACATCTGCGTTAGTAATCAAAAATTTTCCGTCAATATATTCTTCTGTAAGACTGACTGCGTGTGCTGTTCCTTTTGGTTCATTCTGAACAAAATAGTTTAGTTTCATTCCGTTAAATTCTGGGCCGAAGTGTTCCTCTATAACATCTTTTTTGTAACCAACAACCAAGTGAACTTCATCAATTCCTGCTTTTTTCAAGTTAACAAGAACATGTTCAAGCATCGGCTTTCCTTTAAGCTCAGCCATGCACTTCGGTATCTCATCAGTAATAGGCCTTAACCTGACTCCTTTTCCTGCTGCAATTACTACTGCTTTCATTGTTTTAGAATAAGGAATCAAAGAATATAAACATTGTTTACTTGAGGACAAAATTCAGAATTATTAGTATAACTGTAATTAAGACAAATATCCCTACTACAATTGCGATTTTGTAGCCTGCAGCAACACGAGTAATGTTTGGGGTAGAGTGTATAATTTCTTCTGTTAAAGGCTCTTCTTTTATGTTTTTAATATCCTTTTTAGAAACTTCCAGCACAATCGGAAATGAATTTTTGCATCGGTTACATCTCCAATTGTCGCTTGAACCAAATCTTTCCAGAACCTTGTTTGAACTATCTGTGTGTATGTCTTTACTCTTGCAAATCGGGCATATATCAACATATCCTTTCTCAGCCATAATCAATATACATATTCAATATATTAAAAAGTTCCCATACTTGCATTAGCATTGGAATGAAAGGGATTTAGATTGGTGTTGATAAATCAATTATGCCAAGCATTCCCAATATCATCAATGCGAATGCTATTGCCAATACAATAAGCCCTATTTTTGCTAATGTTGGATAGAATATTTCATTCCTGGTTGGAAAAAGAGCAGTGGCTTCAAACCGTGGTTTTACTGTTATCTCTCCTGCAGCATATTTATCTTGAATTTCTTGCTGAACTTCTTTTGGAACTTCGATAAAGTGGTCAGTAAAACCGCAGTCTCTACAAGTTGGAAAAATGGCTGCCACCCTACTTGACCGATAGTAAAAATCACCTGAACCACATCTTGGACAAACTTTGATTAACTTCTCTTCAACCATTTAATCTACTAACAAGTAAAATGTATAAAAACAATTCTTTTCCAACAACTTTTCTAAAAGTGTCTCCCTTCAACAGATTCTGAGAATATATTTGTTGCTCTTGGAGGCTTCACAGTTCGGCGAGCTGTTCGTAGAATGATTTGTACTTGATGAGGTCTTCTTCCACTATTTTTTTGATGTCCTTCCATTCAGCCATGGTGATTGGCTCTCTTTTTCCCTTTACTTTGATTGTTTTCATTTTTTGCCCCCTCTCGTATGGTTGGCCACCCATGTGGAAATTTCGTCAATGCTTGTTTTTGGTTTTACCGACCACACAACAACATTGAATCTAGCTGTTTCTCCAACTTCTAATTCTTTTCCGTTTAATTTTAAAAATGCGACCATTGCTTCGAATGCTGTTCTTTTGTTTCCGTCCGCAAAAACATGCCTTCGTGCAATGTCCATTAGGATAGTTGCGGCTTTCCTGTCAATACCCCTCGTGTTTGCAACCTTATAAACAATGTGCTCTAGTTCATCGCTCCTTATTATGCCTCTGTCAAATTTCTTGTTTATTTGTATAATTGCCTCTGAAGTGAGTGTTTTTGCATAAATACGAGTCATGCCCAAATTCAGTAAATTACATAATTTAAACATATTGTTTGGTTCATATCCTGCCTGTATTTCATGAAGAATTCAATGTAATGAAAGAATATATTTGTTGGTGTTGAAGGGAATAGAAAATAGAATTAGTTTTGTTTAGTTTTTTGATTATTTTGCAGAGTATTTTTGTTGAAGTTCTTTTTGTCCTTCCTTGTCGATTTCCACTGCTATTCCTATGTATCCGCAGTTCCTGCAATGTATTTCATTACGAGAAATCGTGTAGCTTCCTGAAGGGTCAATTATGTTTTCAGACCCGCAATTTGTACAAACTTTAATGAGTTTCTCATATGCCATGGTTAATTTATTTTAAGAAATATATAAAAAGAGTCATATTTTCACAATTCAATTTCCAATAAATCCTTTGCTACAACCACATTCGGAAAGCTTGCTCTTGCTTCATTCTCAAACTTTTCATTTTCCTTGTGCCTTGCACTCAAATGGAATAATACTAGTTTTTTTGCGTTTGTTTGTTTTGCAACATCTCCCGCTTGCAGTGCAGTTGAGTGCATTGTTTCTTTTGCGCGTTCTTTCATCTTATCCAAAAATGAGGATTCGTGAATTAAAATATCTGATTCTTCTATTGCTTTGTAATAATTTTTTGTAGGAAGCGTGTCAAAAATCATTGAAACTTTTCTTCCGGGTCTTGCTTTCTTTTTATCAAGCACATCTTCAGGAGAAATTGTTTTTCCATTTACTTTCACTTTTTTTCCTTTCTGCAAATCACTAAAAAGCGGTCCGATCGGAATTCCGAGTTTAATTGCTTTTACTCGGTTAAATTCCCCTCCCTTATCCTTTTCTTTAAACACGTAACCAAAGCATTCAACTTCGTGGTTGAGCGGAGCAGCTGTAACTGAAAACTTTTCTTCTTCAAGAATTTTTCCTTTCTTTACTTCAACAGTCTTTACTTCAAATCCAGGAGTCAGCATTGCAATTTTCAGCATTGAATCAACTTTTCCTTTTATTCCTTTCGGACCATAAATTGTTATTGGCCAGTCTCTTCCGTGAATATTCATAGTTGCAAGTAAACCGCCTAAACCCAGAATGTGATCTGCGTGAAAATGAGAAATAAAAACATGGTTTATTTTCAGATAACTGACCTTAGAATTCATCATTTGTCTTTGTGTTCCTTCAGGAACATCAAATAAAAGCCATTCCCCCTCAAATCTAATCGCTACGCTGTTCAAACCCCTGTTCTTTGTGGGTGTGCTAGCACTTGTGCCTAAAAAAACTATTTTTACTTTATCGCTCATGTAAACCAGTTTAGATTGTTCAAGCAAACTATTTAATTCATTCTCTTTTATATAGTATAATATGGCTGACTTATTAAAACTCAAATCCACAAAAGAAGTCCAAGTTCCTAAGTTAATGTTAGATCAGATTATTGGTCAGGAAAAAACAGTTGAGTTAATCAGAAAAGCAGCTATTCAAAAAAGAAATGTTTTACTTATTGGAATTCCGGGAACCGGGAAGTCAATGCTTGCTAAAGCAATGTCTGAAATAATGCCTTTACAAAGACTGGTTGATGTTCTTGTTTACCCTAATGTAGAAGACCAAAATAATCCAAAAATAAGAAGTATTAGAGCAGGCCAGGGAAAAAAAGTTTTGGAACAGGCAAGGCTTGAAAACAAAGCACAGGAAGACAACATGCGTTTGTTAGGTTTAATTCTTCCTCTTGGATGGTTTATACTGAGTTACGTTGTATGGTCCTTGGGTTTTATGCCTGATGTTGTTTATGCAGCCACTTTAATCCTCGGCGGATTTTTGATGATTGGTTTTGCTTTGGGCGCACAAGTTAAAATGAAATCCGGTTCTGTTGCACCAAAACTTTTGATTAATAATGCTACAAAAAAAATTGCACCTTTCTTTGAAGCAACAGGTGCAAGAGCAGGAGCGCTTTTAGGAGACGTCCGCCACGACCCATTGCAGTGTATTTTGCCAGACCAACTTGTTTCTTTGCCAAACGGGAAGCAGATTAAAGCAGGGGAGTTGCTTGATGCTTTCTTTTTAGGTTTTTCTGGTAATGAAAAAGACCTTAAAAATGAAGAATTATTTGAAGTTCTTAGCGGAGTTGAAAATAAATTCTGTTATTCAAATGCTGAAGTTACAAAAGTTTTTAGGCGAAAGTTTGAAGGCGACATTGTAGAAATTAAAACCAGGAAAGGTTATTCTTTGAAGGTTACTCCTAATCATCCTATTGCTGTTTTTAATGATCGAGGGAAAGTTGAATTTTTTGATGCAGGTAAAGTGACTAAAGGTCTGTTTTCGATTGTACCTGAGAGGCTTCCTATTAACGCTAAAGTAAGTCTTCCTAGAGAAAAGATTGTTGTGCTTGCTGATATTTTGGCTGATGGGCATATCGCAAAAAGAAATGTGCAGTTTAAGCTTAGGAGAAAATATAAAATAGATAAAATCGAACATGATTTGAAAAAAGCTAAATTAAATTTTACTAAACGCGTTGATGGTAAAAATACAAGAATAGATTTGAATTCTGCGGAGTTTGTAAGGTGGCTAAATAAAATAGGTGCTTTGTCAAGCGGCAAAAAATCATTGCCTTCTTTACTTTTTGACCAATCAAGGGATTTGATTGAATTGTTTGTTATTAATTATATTTCTCTTGATGGTTATGTTAACCGGACTGGTCAGTTTGAGCTTCTTTCAAAAGAACTTATTCCTGATTTTATATCTTTACTTCTCAAGATTGGCATAAAACCAAATTATCGGCCAAGGTTAGATACTGGTTTTAAGAAAGGGAATTTACAGCCCAGAATAACTTTTCAAGATATCTCTTTTGCAAAAAATTATTTTGAAGCAACCGTTAGTAACATTCATAAGAATAATTTGAAAGATTATCTTTTGAAAACTGGTTATCACCATGTTACTTTTGATGACATAGTTCCAGTTGATTTTTCTTTGCTTGAAAAATTCAGATTAAAAACAGGTTTATCTAAAAACAAAGTTCATAGTGCCTACTATGCTTTGAATAAGAGCGTTGGCACAGCTAAAAGTCCCACAAGGTCTTTTTTGCAGGAAGTTGTTTCAAAATTCACCAGTATCACAAACGATCCTGCTTTATTTGAATTAAGAGATGTTATTCAAGGCACTTTTTCTTATGATGAAATTGTTGAAGTGAAAAAAACTCCTTATTCCGGTTTTGTGTATAACATGACGACTTCTACAGGAACCTATCTTGTGAATAATGTTCTGACACACAATTCAGGCGGTCTAGGAACTCCTGCGCATTTAAGAGTTGAACCAGGAATGATTCATAAGGCTTCAGGAGGAGTTTTGTTTGTTGATGAAATTGCAACTCTTACGATGAAATCTCAGCAGGAATTGCTGACTGCGATGCAGGAAAAAAAGTATTCTATTACTGGCCAGTCTGAAATGTCTTCCGGAGCAATGACAAGAACAGATCCGATTCCGTGCGATTTTGTTTTAGTTGCAGCAGGAAGCTACAATGATCTTGAAAAGGTTCACCCTGCATTGAGAAGCAGAATCAGAGGTTATGGTTATGAGGCTTACATGAATATTGAAATGGATGATACTGGAGAAAACAGGAATAAGATTGTGCAATTTATTGCACAGGAAGTTATTAATGATAATAAAATTCCGCACTTTGCAATGGATGCTGTTAATGAAATTATTTTTGAGGCAAGAAGACGTGCTGGAAAAAAGAAAAAACTTACATTAAAACTTCGCGACCTTGGCGGATTAGTAAGAGCTGCAGGTGACATTGCTGTTGAAAAGAATCATGCTCTTGTTATTTCTCAGGATGTTGTTGAGGCAAAGATGTCTGCAAGAACACTCGAACAGCAGATGGTTCAAAAGATAATTGAGGATAGAAAGAATTATGACGTCTATAATTTTGAAGGAAGTGCTGTTGGCAGGGTCAATGGTTTGGCTGTTATGGCTGATGGTGATGCTGGTTTGATTATGCCTATTGAGGCAGAAATTGCCCCTGCACAATCCAGTGCTGAAGGAAAGATTATTGCAACAGGAAAACTTGGGGAAATTGCAAGGGAAGCTGTACAGAATGTTTCAGCAATCATAAAGAAGCTTTCAGGAAAGGATATTTCCAAGCATGATCTGCACATTCAGTTTTTGCAGTCTTATAGTGGTGTTGAAGGGGATTCAGCTTCTGTGAGTGTTGCGACAGCAGTTGTTTCTGCTTTGGAAGGAATACCTATAAAACAAAATTTGGCAATGACTGGTTCTTTAAGTGTAAGAGGAGAGGTTATGCCTGTTGGCGGTGTTACTTCAAAAATTACTGCTGCTGTTGATGCGGGTTTTAAGGAAGTAATAATTCCTCATTCAAACTTAGCTGATGTTGTTTTGTCTGATGAAAAATTAAAAAAAGTAAAAATAATTCCTGTAAAAAATCTTTCAGAAGTTCTTGAGTACGCATTTGTTAAAAGCACGGCAAAAACCAAGCTTCTAACAAGCTTGAAAAAACTAATGAAAATAAATTTAACTAAAGTATTGAAAGAAACAAAAAATGTTTCTTAATTAACGATTTCTTTTTCTGTTATCTGGTTGTTTTAATTCTGCTCTTAGTTTGTAAATTGTCCTTCTCAATTTACTTGCTATTTCATAAGCTTCACGTCCTTTAACTAGTCTTCCATTATATTTTCTGCTTTTTTCAAGAGTTTCCGCTTGATTTATAAGTTGTTGAATCCTGCTTTGTTTTCTTGCTTTGCCATCTGTCTTTTTTGATTTAGTAGTTGCTCTTGGTTTAGTAGGAATCGGAACAGTCACATGTTTAGTTGACACACGTATAAATTTTTTCCGGGTTACTTGTAAAGTAGAAGTTTCTTGCGGATTGTATTTTGTTGATCCTTTAACTATTTTAGTAGTTTGTGTTCCAATTTCTATTACAGAAACTCTTGGACCAGAACTCTTTATTCTGCCTCTCTTTCCTGTATGTTGACCACCAGTAACATGAACTTTTTGACCACTAGTAAAAGTAGGTTGCTTCGGTCGACGTGTGTTATGCTGACCTGTTGAACGTCTTCGTGGCCCTGGCATGTAATAGTTAAGTTTTCCATTGTTTAAAAAACTTTAGTTCAGCAGTACTCTTCCTTCGCTTAAAATAAATTGTCCTTCTTTTAGTTCAACTACTTTGCTTGTTTTTTTGGTTTTGTAAGTGATGCTGTCTTTTCGTTTAATAGATTCTACTGAACCAATCCATTTTCCATCTTCACTGTAAACAGGCAGACCAATTAGTATTTCGGTTATCTTTTTTCTCAGGTCAAGAACTTGCGATATTTTATAAGTTATTACTCCGAACACAAAGCTTGCTATTACGTTTGAACTGAACCATGCAAGATCCGCATATGGTGCTCCGACTATAACTTGTCTTGTTGCATCCATGATAAACCAAAGTATGAATACTGCTGCTCCGGTAACAAAGTATTTCCTAATAAGAAATGCTTTTTTGAGTTGTATGGCATCAACACTTTTTCCAACTACAAATGAAATTGAGCTTAAAGCAAGGAACAACAGCATCTGCCCGACTGCTCCTGAAGCTCTTGCAAAAACACTGTTTCCAAGTGTGTTGAATTCTGTGAATGTTGCCCATGAACCAATTATGAATAGTAAAATCGTCATCAAATAGAAAGGAAAACTTACTCTTTGCAGTGACATGCTTTTGGTTACGGTGTAAATTACTCCTGCAATCTTGTCTTCTAATCCAGTTCCTTTCAGAATTAAATAAGATCCAACGACTATGAGCATGCTTTGGAAGAATAGTTTTTCAGCTCCGGCAAATGCCAAAACACCCCAAAGAAGTACAATGATTCCCGGAAGCAAAATGAAAGGTCTAGAAAAATCAGGGTCTTTTAATGCCTGTTTTATTGTGTAATAAGTCGATTCAACTTCTGAAGCCTGCTTTACAATAATTGTTTCTTTTGAAACGATCGGAGCTCTTCCCTGTATTATTGGGATAACCTGATCATCTTCTGCTCCGTCAGTTACTAATACGACTCCTGTTGCAGGAAACTCATCTAGCACAGCATCAAGTTGTTGAACAATTTTATGGTCTGATTCAAATCCTGTTTTTCCATAACCCGTAAGTATAGCTACTTGTGCATTTGAATAATTTTTTACTTCGTCAAATTTTTTTACTGCGCCAAAAATGCTGTTTGAGTCAGAATCAGTAGGGTCATTAATAGCGAGTTTTGCTGCTGCATTTATGCAGGCAGTTCTGCCTATTATTGGTCCGCTGATGCCTGCTTTTTTTCCAAGATCATTGTCTCGGTCAACGCATAATACCAATAAACTCTCATTTTTTACCATTTGACCATCACTTATGTATTTAAATGAATTAATTGTATATAACCTTATATATAAAAGATAATTAATTGAGGTTTAGTGATCATAATTGCCGTCAGACAACGTGAAATTCTTTGTTTTCATAATCCTGTTTGCTTTTGCTATAACAGTGCTTTTTGTACTTATTAATAATTTCCAAGCCATTGTTGATAATGCCATATGGATAATCCCTCTGTTTTTGATACTTTTCCTTTTCGCGAGGTTTGATTATCTGCTTACTTTGAAGGATTATGAAAGAGCAGTTGTATTCAGGTTTGGAAAAGTTAAAAGAGTTGCAGGCCCAGGATGGACTATAATAATTCCTCCGTTTGAAAACGCCACTATTGTAGACACAAGAACAAGAACAATTGATATTCCAAGACAGGATATTGTTACTGAGGATAATGTTGAGGTTACTATTGATGCGGTTATTTATTTAAGAGTAAAAAAAGATAGTGCTTCCATAATTAATAGTGTGATTGAGGTTGTTGATTATGTCAGGGCTTCTGAACAGTTTGTTATTGGTTTAATCAGGGATAAAGCAGGTTCTTTGACACTTGCGGAATTAATTTCAAGTATTGAAGAATTGAATAAGGATTTAAGAGTTGAACTTGAAAGGCTTGCTCAAAAGTGGGGGATTCAAATTGAAGAGGTTGCAATAAAAGACATCCAGATTCCAAAAACAATTATCAGTGCAATGCATGAACAAAAAGCAGCGGTGCAAAAAAAGTTTGCACGAATGGAAGGAGCTAAAGCGCATCAGGCTGAGATTGAAGCAGTCAAAGCCGCTGCAATGGGCCTTGATAATCAGGCACTTGCGTATTATTATGTTAAAGCTCTTGAAAAACTCGGAGAAGGAAAAAGCACAAAATTTATTTTTCCAATGGAACTTACAAAGCTTGCACAATCCTTTTCAGGAAAAGACATGTCCCACGAAGAACTTGAAGCTCTGATGAAACAATATGCTCCAGCAATAAAAGCATTTTTGAAAAAGAAAAAATAAAACTTGCGCTTTTTTTAGTATTGCCAGCTTCAATTCTTTGGTGAGATTTTTCTGAGTTTGAATAAGGAGCAAGTTTAAATATACTTTGTGTATTTTGTATATTTAGTGGTTTTTATGGCTAAGACTTTGAGGGTTGAGGACAGTACTTATGCAATGGTTATGGATTTGGTCGGCAGGATTCAGATGCGTAAAAAAAAGCGTGTTACTGTTGATGTTGCTTTGAGAGAAGTTGTTTCAAAGGAAACAACCAAAAAAGATCCGGATGCGTGGAATAAGTTTGAGAAACTTTCTTTCAGCGGACCCAAAACCAATAGTGTTGAAGACATTGATTTGTTGCAGTGATTGAATTGGCTTTTGTTGACTCAAACATTTGGATAGCTTATCTGAATAAGGAAGATAAATTCCACAGGAAATCTTTGGATGTATTATCCAGACTTAAAAGGATGGAAAGGATATTTGTTTCCTCGGGAATAGTTTATGAGGTCGTTAATTTTCTTTTCAAGCTGAAAGGAAAAAAAGTTGCAGATGGGACATTGGATTTTTTCCTGTCTTCACCCCAAATTGAAATAGTTGTTCCAAGTGATGAAACTTGGGAGAAAACAGTGAGCATCTTTAAAGAAAATGAATTAAGCCTCACTGATGCACAGATTGTTGCATGCATGTATGAGAAAAAAGAAAAAGAAATTTACTCGTTCGACAGGCATTTTGATACTATCAAATCAATAGAAAGAATTTCATAAAAATAAAGTTTTATCGGGATAAAAAAACCAGGCCAAAAGGAATAAATTGTTTCCAGTCCCATATACTATTAGGTGAATTGTCATGAAGATTAAAGCGTTTGATGTTGTTATTGAAAAAGATGGTGATTCTGGGCAGTTTTTTGCTTCTGTGCCTGCTTTGCCAGGATGTTATTCGTATGCTCGTTCTATTGAGGAACTGATGGATGGAATTAAGGAAGCTATTGAATTGCATTTAAGTGTTTTAAAAAGTGAGAAAATTAAGGTTGACTCTGGTTCTGTTGTAGGGATGATTAAGGTCATTGTATGAAACTTCCTGGGTATCAATTGAAACTATTCTTAGTTCGTGTAGCTGGAATTCAATTTACAGCAATTGTTCAGCGTTTTTGAGTGAACTGAGGTATTGTTCTTTTGTCACTGGGTTTTTTATTCCCAGTTCCGCAAGTTTTTCCATTATTTCACTGGTTGTTATGCCTGCTTTTTCTGCAGCCTTTCCTATTGATATTTTTCCGTTTTTGTATTGGTCTATGGCGAGCTGCAGTCTTCCCAGGCCTATGAGGTCGCGTATTATTTTTGCTTTGTCTGCCTTTTCTTCCTTGGCTTCAAGTTTCACAAAGTCAAGGTCATCTTTTTCCAGTCTCATGCTCATAACTTCCTGCATTATTTACACCTCCTTAGTTTTTCCCTAAAATCTTCAATTATTTCTTTTGAGTATCTCCCATAATGTTCCAAATTCTCTAGTTTCAAGTTTGCCTGCTGTGAGTCCAGCATTTTCTTTTCGGCTAGTTTCAGCAGTATTGCCAGACTTGAAATGTATTTTATTTCAAGCACAGTGCATGCCTTCATTGCTGCATAATCATCGGTCGCAATTCCTTTGTAATTCATTTCCAGACAAAGTGCTATTGTTTCTGCTTCTCCTTTGTGCAGGTTGAAATCTTTCATTATTCTTTCCGTGGTTTTTTTATTTTTTGGTTTTTTTAGGATAATTTTTCCATCTGTGATTCTTTTTTTTATGAGTGATGCATCGAATGATTTTTTTCTTGTAGCCTCATTTTTAACTTCCTGCGAAATAACCATCCTGTTGGGGTTCAGCTCTATAAACAAGTCCAGCAGTTCCGTTTTTGCCAGCAGTATTAATGTTGAAGCATCAACCACAAGCATGTAGTATATTATACTACAAGTGTAATATAAATGTTTGTTTTTCTTAGGCTGTTCATTTTGAGCAAGAATGCTATTTTCCTGTTTTGGGAGTATTTATATATTTAAATCATCTCATTTTACTTTTATGCAGAGTAAAGATTTTGCTCAGGGTGCTTTGGAGTATTTGCTTGGTATGTCTTTGTAAACATATTTGAAATCTTTGCAAATTAAACCTTTTGTTTCCTAATTTTATTAATCCTGTATCTTACGCTTGGAATGTAAAGTATGAAGTATAGTGCTGCGAATGCCAGTATTCCTGCAAGGGCTGCGTCGAAGTAGTTGAATATTGCTGCTGTTTCAATGAATGCTGCGATGAACAAAGTTATTGTTGCTAAAAACAACAAAAGACAAGTGTCAATTGAAACTATTCTCAGTTCGTGCTTCTGGAATTTCTTTTTGGAAATTGCTGCGGAAATTATTCCCCCTATAATTGCTGCTATGAAGTAAGCCATTATTTCAGGAATACCGTGAGGTAAATAACCTAAAGCTCTTAAGATTCCTGCATCAAGGCTTTTTGCAGTTATTTCCATTGCTAAAAATAACCCTATTACTGATGCGTTCCATCCTAAAAGAAAAATAGCTCCTGCTCCCCAGATTAAAGAAAAAATAATCGCAAGACTCATGACCCACGCATTGTTTACAAAAATGAGTTCAAAGCATGCTCCAAAACTTTTACTATCTTCATTGAAGCATTCTGTTTCTCCGATTACTTTTCCTGTTATTTTTCCATGCACTTTGTATTGTTCTAAAAACACATCCTGTTTTGCGGGCAAAAAACAACCCAATCCTGTGCAATCATCATTGGTTTCAGGCAGGGCTACTCCCCAAAAAGTGTAAGCTACAATCATGCCGATAAAAATCCAGCTGTAAATATGAATAACATCAAAATGGGTTGCTATAAATGCGAAAGGAACATCTTTTTCATCAACTTCCTGAATTTCCTCTTTTTTGAACATATTATGCATCAGGGGCATAAAAACAACAGTTACAAAGGCTATTGTGAGAACTGCGCTACTGGAAGGGAACAATTTGTGAGTGGCAAACATGGCGATTGTGGTCACTATAAATGCCGTAAAAAACAGAGCTACGGGGTGTTTTTCAGCGAGGTTTAAACTTGTGATAGATTCTAGTACCATCTGGTTGAATTAAATCATAGTAATTTATATACATTTCTAAAAGGAAGTTATTCTTGTAATAGAGCTATTTTTGGAGGATTTCTTTTGAAAAAAGACGATTTAGTGGTACCAGGCAATTTTCTTGCTAATGAAGAAGAATTTATGGCAGGTTCTAATGCATTTGAGGACGATGAAGGCAATGTTTATGCTGATTCAGTAGGAATAAAAAAGCTTGATTCTGATAACCATGAAGCAAGTGTTGAAAAGTTTTCAAGAAGTGTTAAGATTATTGAAAGAGGATGCATCATTCATGGAAGAGTTTCCATGGTAAAAACAAGTGCTGTTTTGGTTGAGGTTATCTCTGCTGAGAAAGATGGTGAAAATAGAACAGTCCACAATAGGAATGCTTCACTTGTAATTTCTAATATTGCTGATGCTTATGTTGATTCAATTGACACAATGTACCGAGTTGGAGATATCATAAGAGCCAGGGTTTTAGATGTAACTTCTTATAGTATAGAACTTGGCACCAAGGAAGAAGAATTTGGCGTGGTAAAAGCTTACGGAATTAGATCAAGAAAACCTTTGGTTTTGATTGATAATAAATTAAGAGACACAGTTACAGGCGATGTTGAAGAAAGAAAAATTTCCAGTTTATATGCTTTGAGGTGAGTTTGATGAAGATAAATGTAATAAAAAGTGAAAAAGATTATGCTGAATTTTTTTTGGAAGGTGAAAAACATAGTTTTCCTAACCTTTTGAAACAGAAATTGTTGGACAACTCTGCAGTTGAGTTTGTTTCATATATTTTGGAACACCCATCTGACAAAAATGCAAAGTTTGTCATAAAAACAAAAGGAAAAAGTCCAAAGAAAGTTTTGGAAGATGCTTCAAAGGAAATAGAAAAAGACCTGGACGAATTCCAGAAAAGCATTAAAAAAACAGTAAAATAAAGGAAAAAACTTAAATAGTTTCACCTTACTTTCTCTTCATGCTTAAAGAACTAAAAGAAAAACTAAAATGGTTAGACCCATTTACTTACATCGATCTTTTTCTGTTACCAAAAATAAATGCTCTTGACAAAAATCTTCAGTGGGGAGTATTCATTTCAAGTTACGTGCTTCTTGCTTTGCTGGTGTCAATAGTATTTGGTTTTTCAACAACCATAATTGGTCTTCTAGGAATAGTTTACATTTATCTTTTCTTTTTTGAAAAAGAAGAAGCAATTACTCTTTCAGTTTACCTTGTTTCTGCTTTTATATTTGCATTTGTTCTTTACAATTTTGTGCTGGCGTTTTTGTTAGGTACTAATGCGCCTTTAGTAATCGTTTTTTCAGGTTCAATGGAACCAATTCTTTATCGAGGAGACATAGTAATATTAACCGGCGCAGGTTCTTTGCAATTAGCTGAAGCCGAAGTTGATTTTCCAGTAAAAGAAAAATTACTCAATGAATATGCGGTAATAGGAAAGCGGATTAATAATTCCGGAGTAAAAAGAGATGCTTCCATAAAAATCGGTTCCGCTGAATTTGAGTTTGATGAAGATGGTCCAATAGTGGTTTACTTTTCACCTCTTCGAAATCAGGATATAATCCATAGGGCTGTGTTAAAAATCAAGGCTCCTGATGGAGAATTCCTCTTAACAATGGGTGATAATAACAACAGATTAGACCAAGACTGCAGTTCCAATGGAATTGATTGTATTATTCTTAATCCTGTTCCTGTGGAAGACCTAAGAGGAAAATACTTGTTCCACTTGCCTTTAGTGGGACACATAAAACTTATTATTTTTGATGACATCCCCTGGGTTTTCAACTGCATAGGCATATCCCAAAAAGGTACTTTTTCTCTTGATAAGTGCGTAACCACTTTTGAGCCTACAGATAGATTGCTCATTGCCCAATCCGGGTGACTTTTTTTGAAGACTTCGTTCCTTTACTGGGCTGATTTTTTGAAGACCTCGCTTCCCCTTACGGGGGTGATTTTTAATCCTTTGCCAAGGCAATTACTTAAGTGATAAAATGGAACTAATATTTGAGGATGCAACGGTTTTCAAGAAATTTGTGGACGGAATAGCCGTACTTGTTGATGAAGCAGAATTCCAAATTGATGAAAACGGTTTAAGCTTAAAAGCAACAGACCATTCTCAGATTTCACTTGTTGATTTTCAGCTTCCTAAAAAAGCTTTCAAAAAACTTGAAGTGAAAGAACCAACAAGTATTGGGTTAGATCTTAATTATCTGAATCAGGTTATGGCAAGAGCTAAAAGTACTGATTCACTTGAACTTTCAATTTCAGAAGACAAGTCAAAGTTAGCAGTCGTGTTTTCAGGAACCTCAAAAAGAAGTTTCAAAATTCCTTTACTTGATATTTCAACCGCTGAATTGCCTTTACCAAAAATCGATTTTGATGCAGAAATAAAAATCAAAGCTTCTGCTTTATCAGATTCTTTCAAAGATGCTAACTTAATTTCCACACACATATTGATGCTTGTTGAAAATGATTCTTTCATTATAAGAGCTAACTCAAGCAAGGGAAACCTTGAAAATATTTACAGTAATAAAGACGAGGCAGTTATTTCATTAAAAGCAACTGACGAAACAAGAGCAATGTTTCCTTTAGATTATCTTGTCAGTGTTACAAAAGCAACTTCAGCAGATACAGAGGTAACAGTAAAACTGAAAACAAATGCCCCGGTAGAAATTTCTTATTCTATAGGTGAAGGAAAGTTAGTGTACTTCTTAGCTCCGAGAATTGAAAGTGAGTAGTTATTTTATAATTTCAAGAGCCATCATTCCAAGTGCAAATAATATTAGCATTATGCCGCCTATTTTGAATAATTTTTCATAAATTTTGTCCATTTGTTTGTTTTCTCCAGTAATTTTTCTCCATGCTTTAAAACTATAATTCCCATAAAACATTTGTTTGTGAAAGAGCACTGTTACTAATCCTAATATTGCAAACAGCCCCCAAATTACTATTGCTCCAAATCCAGTGATTGTTGCCATTTTTTTCAACTCTTCTTTTCCATTTTCGAAATCTTCTTAACCCTATTAACATGCCTTTTTACTTTGCTAGGTTTTGCATCCAGAAATGCTTTCAGAATTCTTTTAGATTTAGATAAATCATTAGTTCTTCCGCCGATGCAGATAACATTAGCGTCATTGTGTTCGCGCGACATTTTTGCGGTGTAAGAATCAAAAGGATTAGCTGCCCTTATTCCCTTGACCTTGTTTGCTGAAATACTCATCCCTATTCCGGTTCCGCACACCAGCAGACCATAAGACCCCTTATCCTTAGCAACTTTCCTAGAGACCTTTTCTGCTATATCCGGATAATCAGCCTTTTCAGTGCCATGAGTCCCAAGATCAACTGTTTCAATGCCCTTTTTAGCCAAGTATTTCTGTAATGCTTCTTTGGTTTCATACCCCGCATGGTCTGATCCAACGTACATTTTCTTTATCATACTTTGGTTTAGATGCCAAAAAGATTTAAACCAATATAGTGCATCAATACTTTTTAGGGGTTTAAAATGATTGAATTAAACAAGGTTGATTTTCTGAAATCCGGAATAGAAGCTATTGCTTCATTTATCCCGGAAGGTAATTTCAGGTTTAATGACAGCGGGATTCACTTCAGGGCTATTGATCCTAGTCAGATAGTTTTGGTGGATTATTTAATCAACAAGAGTGTTTTTGATTCTTTTTTAATAGAACCGTCTTTTGTAGGAATAAATCTTTCTGAATTAAATAAGATTATTTCAAGGGTAATGCAGAATGATAAGTTAGTTATTGATTTGACTGATTCAGAATTCAAAATATATTTCAAAGGAGAACTGGATCGTGCTTTTACTCTTCCCTTGATTGATGTTTCTGAAGATGATTTGAAACTTCCTGAAGCAAAATATGATGCGGTTGTTGAAATCAATGCAAAAATTTTGAAAGAAGCTCTGAAAGATGCATCGCTGTTCAGTTCAAGTATTGTGCTTAAAGTTGATGATGGAAAATTTTTTTTGGAATCAAAAGGAACATCAGGGAATGTAAGAGTTGAT
This sequence comes from Candidatus Iainarchaeum sp., assembly GCA_043812975.1. Taxonomy (GTDB): domain Archaea; phylum Iainarchaeota; class Iainarchaeia; order Iainarchaeales; family Iainarchaeaceae; genus UBA493. Next base: position 31,261 of record JBDRLP010000044.1, read on the forward strand.
TCTGCTCATGCAAAAAAAGTAAAAGTAAAATCTGATGCACGGGTAACTTCAAAATATTCTCTGACTTATTTACAGAACATTGTTAAGGAAGCAGATCCTGAATCAACAATAAAACTGGAACTTAAAAGTGATTCTGCAATGAAAGTAAGTTTCAGTATCGGGAAAAGCGAAATTAAATTTTATTTAGCTCACATGTTGCTGTGATTTAATGTTTTCTGTTGCTGAATTAAGGTTTTCTCAGAAATATCCTTTTTCTGTTGCTGCAAAAAAAGTTATTGCTCAGTCAGATTTTGCTCTTGATAATGTTCCAGAATCAGTTTTGAACAGAGCCAAAGCAATGGTGCATGCTGCTTTCATCGATCAAAAATACATGCCGAAAATACAAACGTCTCCTGATCTTTTGAAAAATGAAATACTTGCATTTCCTGCATCAAAAATATTGGTTTCTATTATAGGGCGTTACGAACTTTACAGGAAATTTTCTGAGTTATTTTCAAACTCAATTTTCAGAAATCTGGAGGAAGAAAAAAATGAAGTTTTAATTGATCTTGCTTCAGAACTAAATTTGAGATTTTCGCTTTCTGATAACCCTGATTTTTTTGTAGAGTTAAACGTGCTTGATTATTTGAGGCCTAATCTTGAAGAGCCTTTTATGAAGCTTGTTAACCGCGAACTAAAAGAAGGAAAAGTGTTCCTTACAAAAAATGATTTTGCAAGGCTAATTTCAATTGTTGTTAGTCAGGATATAAGAGAATCTCTCCCAGTTCCGATTAAAGGAATTCCAAAATTTTTCAAAACAGCAGCTGAAAGTATTGAGAAGGAATTTTCTCAAAGTATAAGAAAGAGATTTTCCAAAACAGATTTTGGAAAAGTAGCACCAGAATCTTTTCCGCCGTGTATGTCAAAACTTTATTCCGAATTAGCTCAAGGAATTAATGTGAATCATTCAGGAAGATTTGCTCTTGCAACTTTTTTGGCGTCGGTAGGAATGGAATCTGAAAAAATAGTCGGAGTATTCAGTAATGCATCTAATTTTAATGAAAGAACAACTGCTTATCAGGTTGAGCGTATTGCAGGGGTTAAAGGTAAAGGGTACAAATCCCCTAGTTGTGACAAGATGAGGTCTTACAATTTGTGTGTTTCAAACTGTCCGGTGTCTCATCCGATTATTTTCTATTCAAAAGAAATTTCAAAAACAAATTCTCAAAAAAATTCTGAAGAAAAATCTGAAACAAGTACGTAATTTTTTCCGTAAAAAAATTTTTGCTAAAAGTTTTTTCAACATTTATATTTTTTTCGTCAAAACATTGAATTTTTTTACTAACAATACGTTTTTATATTTAAAATCGCATCTAATAAACAAATTCTAGTCAGATTTTTGTAAAAAAATTTCTGAAAAAAAATATTTGACTAAAAAAGGAGGTAAGGATTATGGTAGCAAGAAAAAAAGCAGCAGCAAAAAAAACAGTAAAGAGAAAACCTGCTAAAAGAAAGGCAGCTAAGAAAACTGTAGCTAAGAAAGCTCCTGCTAAGAGAAGAACTAAGAGGAAGGCAGCAGCTAAGAAAGCTCCTGCTAAAAGAAAAGCAAAGAGAAAGGTAGCTAAGAAAGCTCCTGCTAAGAGAAAAACTAAAAGGAGAAAAAAGAGGTAAATTTTTTCGATAGATAAAGGAGTTATTTTTTTGTGATTCCTTTACCTCTTTTTCTTTTTCTTATATCTTTATTAATTGTTTTCAGCCCATCTCATTAATGGGGGTTGAAACTTATTTACGAGGTATTCTCAAGGATTACTATAAATCTGTAGAGGTAACTTCAGTTCCTGATATTAGTTCGCGAGAATTTGGGGTTGGAGAATTCGGAAAAAAAATTTCCTCACGTCACTTGGCTTTTTCAAATAACAATCAGCTTAATTCTTTTCTGAGAGAAAGAACTCCTTTTTACATTTCTTATTCTAATGCTCATTACGAGTTTCCTGATGCAAGGCCTATGGAGAAAAAAAATATGCTCGGTGCTGATTTAATTTATGAATTTGATGCTGATGACATTGAAACAGAATGTAAACTTTTGCATGATTCATGGGAATGCAAATCTTGTGATACAAAAGGCAAAGGCAATTTGGAAAGATGCCCAGAATGTAGTTCCGGTGTTAAGGTTGAAGAATGGGTCTGCCCAGAATGTGTTGGTGAAACAAAAAAACAAACCCAAATACTTTTGAAAATTCTTGAAAATGATTTTTCTTTTACTGAAGGAATTTCAATTAACTTTTCAGGTTCAAAAGGATTCCACGTTCATATAAGAGGCGATAATATTCAGTCATTGTCTAAAGCAGCAAGACTTGAGTTGTTGGATTACATTACTGTAACTAATCTTGACTTGAAATCACTTGGTTTTGTTTATTCTTCAAAGAAAATTTTCCACTGCTCTAAAAAAAGTAAGGCAATGGGCTGGTCAAAAAAATTACTTGATGGAATTGAAAATATTCTGGTTTCTGGAGATGATTCAAAGTTCGCAGTAATGGGAAAAACAACTGTGTCGAACGCCAAGAAATTATTAAAAGAAAAACAGAGCATTATAAGTGGTATGGAGCGGGGTTTCTTGTTATCTTTACCCGGTCTTAAAGCGGACAGGTTCTGGGAATCAGTTCTCAAGTATATTGCTGAGGAACAAACTTTGAATGTTGACAGGCAGACCTCTATTGATATTAACAAAATAATCAGAGTTCCTGATACTATTCATAGTTCGACAGGAATGAAGGCAATGGAAGTATCAATGGAAGAACTTCCTGATTTTGATGCTTTGAAAGAAGCGATTGTGTTTTCTGATGAAGAAGTAAGACTTATGAATGTATCCACCCCAAAATTTTATGTTAATGGAAACTGGTTTGGTCCTTTTACAAAGGAAGAGGTTTCTTTACCAAAGTATGCTGCATTTTATCTCTTATCAAGAGGCAATGCGGGATTAGGTGTTTAGAATGGAATTATCGTATGATGAAATCAGAAGAATTCACAGGTTAGAAAAAAATTCTGCAAAACTTGTTCAGGTTGAACAAGAATTTTTCAATTTTTTAGACGAGTTTATTTTGGGTGAAAAAAAAGAATATTTAGAATCTTTGAAAGATTTTTCATCCACTAAATCAAGGGACTTTTCTAATTTAAAAAAAATGATTGAGGAAATATTTGCGCTTAGAGAAAAAAAGATTATGAATCTGGCTCTTGTTGCTTCAAGAACCGATACAAAAGATGAAACAAATATGGCTACTCAGGAAAAGAAACTTTTTAATGAAATTTTAAAATCACTAAAAAAGCACAATGAAATTTTAGGAGACATCTTCTCAGATAACGGCTCTACGGCCCAAAAGGAGAAGGATTTAAATAACCTTTCAGTGGAAATTCTTTCAGACATTCCAAGTTTTGTTGGGGCGGATATGAAAGAATACGGTCCTTTCAAGAAAGGTTCGGTTGAAAAACTTCCTGTGAAAATCGCAAAGCTTTTGGCTGAAAGAAAACTCGCGAGGTAAAATCATGAGTGAATTAATTCCAAAACCAAGAACCAAATTTTATCGTTTAAAATGCCCTAGTTGTGGCAATGAACAAAATGTTTTCAATGCAGCATCATCAAAAGTAAGGTGCTTAGTATGTAACACTGAATTAGCGGGAACATCCGCATCAAGAATTAAACTTAAAACAAAAATTCTGAAAGAACATGATTAGGTGATTTTAAATGGAAGATTTTCCGGAACAAGGTGAAATAGTCATTGGAAGAATAACAAAAGTTCTTAACTACGGAGTATTCATGGAACTGTTAGAGTATGAAGGGATGCAGGGTTTTGTTCATATTTCTAATGTAAGTTCCAGCTGGATAAAAAACATCAGAAACTTTGTAAAAGAAGGTCAAATAAGAGCAGGAAAAGTTACTGGTGTTGATCCGAGTAAAAATCAGATAGATTTGGCACTTACAAAAGTTTCAGCAAATCAGCAGAGAGCAAAAATTGAAGAATACAAGCAGGGAAAAAGAACACAAAAACTTATAGAGTTACTTGCAAAGGATGCAAAGGTTGATGTAGAAGTTGCATGGCATGAAGTGGCTGAACCTTTACTTGAACAATATGATACTTTGTATGATGCATTTCAGGCGATTCTTGTTGATGGGGATTCTGTTCTTGAAAAAGTCCCAAAAAAATGGGTAAAATCTGTAACTGAAATGGTTGAGAAAAACTTTGAATTACCCACAAAAACTGTCTGCGGAAAAGTTACACTTTCAATGCCAGGTTCTGAAGGAATTGAGTCAGTAAAAAAAGCATTGCTGCAAGGGCAGAAAAAAGGCGGAAAAAAAGTAGAAATACTTTATATCGGTTCAGGAAAATATTCTCTAAAGGCAACTTCCATTGATTATAAGTCTGCAGAAAAACTTCTGAAAGATGTTTCTGACGAAATAGTTTCAGCAACTGAATCTTTAGGCGGAAATGCTGAGTTTGTTAAGGCGGGAACTAATTGACAACAATAGAATTTATCAAAAAAAAGAAATTTAAGAATGCAGTTCTTTTCACCGGACTTCCAGGAATAGGTTTAGTGGGAAAAATCTGCGTGGATTATATGCTGAAACAATTCAAGGCCGAAAAAATTGCAGATGTTTATTCTGATTTTTTCCCGCCAAGTATTCAAACAACAAAAGGAATTGTTGACTTAATTAAAGATGAAATTTTTCACTTTTCTTATGGTGGAAAAGATTACTTATTTTTAGCAGGTCCCGTGCAACCTATTCTTGATAATAAGGGTGCAATGAATGAACATTATGAGTTCTCAAGAGTAATTATAAATTCTTTGAAAGAAAAAGGCCTGAAAGAAATATGTACTTTAGCAGGAATAAACATTGGTGAAAAAAGAATGCATGTTGAGCCAAAAGTTGTTGTGGCTACAACTGATAAGAAAGGACTTGAAGCATGGAAAAAAATCGGTGCTATTAATGACCGGCCACTGGGAATGATTTCCGGAGCTGCAGGCTTATTAATAGGGCTTGGTAAAAAGGAAGGTATTGAAGGCACTTGCTTGATGGGGGAAACAAATGCAAGGCTTATTTATGGTGACCCCGGAGCGGCAAAAAAAGTCCTTGAATTATTGATTAAAAAATACGGTTTTAAAATTGAAATGAAAAGAATGGAAAAAGAAGCAAAAGAAATAGAACAGGCCTTTGCTGCTTTAAGCCAGCAGTTAGAAGAACCAGAAGAAAAACCAGCTGGTTTGAGTTACGTAAGATAATTAAAACTGCCCAAGAGTTTTCTGGTTTCCAATATCACTAATTCCTGCTAATTCATTTTTAAGTTCGATTTTTTTCTTTTCCATTTCTTCTTCGGTTTCACAAATTATTGGTTTTCCATAATCTCCGCCGCCTCCGGGAATATAGAGAACCAAATCGTTTCGGAATGCAATTATTTTTTTAGCAATGTTTTCATCAACTTCATTTAATTCACTTTCAGTTGCATCAACCAGAACAAAAATTTCATTTGGAAATCTTTCAACAAAATCTTTCCACTTACTCTGAACTGCTTTAGTATTAATTCCTTTTGTTTGCACAGCTTGCTGAATTATTTCTGCAAGAGGAAGTGAATGAACATACTTTGGCCTGAAATCAGGGTGGGAGTTTTCAATATTCGCAAGAATTTCTATCCTGTCTCTTACACCTCTTTTAATCTGCCCGGAGCATTTCAAGCATTTCCATTTTAATTGTTCAGCTTGTTCCAAAGAATATTTTGAAAAGCAAGAATTGCAGGCAGTGCAATGATACTTTCCTTCCTTAGGATTCAAACCAACATTAAGTGTAATTAATTTTTCTTCTTTTTCAGTAATTGCTTTTTTTAAAGATTCGAAATCAGGTTTCTGCATTTTAATTCTGTTAAATTCTCTTCCGATTCTGTGCGGCCATGGGCTATGGGCATCCGAGCTTGAAAGAAAAGTGTAAGAATGATTCTCTTTAATCCTGTCTGCGGAATTAGTGTCTGCACTTAACCCAAGTTCAATAAAATCTAATTTAGAATGCATTGAACCATAAGCGTCTTTTAGTGAATCAAAGAAAGCATAAATTCCGCTATAAGGAGTAAATGAATGTGATGGTCCGAAAATCCCTCCGGCATCAACAACGCTCTGGGCAAATTCTTCTGCAGTAACTCTGAGTTTTGGGCGGCCGCACATTATACAATCCAGATTTCCTTTTCCTAAAAATTTTTCACGCAATTCCTGTGCACTTTCTAAAGAGGGAAGATAAAATAAGTGGTGGATTCTTTTGTTGTCTTCTATTTCCCCCCCGACAATAAAATTACAATCACCTTTCAAATCCCTGTATACTCCATTTGATTCTTCTTCTAGATTTTTTTTCACGTGCTCAAACCATTTTTTGTGCAGAATATCAGCAGTTACCAGTACATCAAGGCCTTTTAGTTTTGTTTGTTCAGCCATCACGGGAATTGTCATATTTTTGGAAACACCCCCGGCATAAAGGCCGTGCATTTGTAAATCCAAATTGAGTTCTTTCATGCAAAGATTTTGTTTGAAAAGAATTTATAGTTAGCGTTTAAACCTTAACACATTTAAATCTACTATATATTATTACTAATATTAGTAAAGAAATATAATAAAGGAAAAATGATTTATAATAAAGGAAAAATGATTTTTTGTGAGTAAGTTTACTGAAGAACAAAAGAAAATTGCTTTATTGCTTTTACATTCCCCAAAGACGGTGGAAGACCTGAATAAACAATTAAATATTCCATTTGATGATTTAAACGAAAACCTGAAGCAAATGGTTAAACTAAAGCTGGTTAAAATTGAGGGTTATCCTCAAAAGTACAGGTTAATGGAGAATATCGTTGAAGCCGTGAAAAGAAGAAAGGATATACAGGAATCTGACCCGTTTGACCTGAGGTTAAAGACAATTATTGAATTTAAAGCTGTGGAAGAGAGTTTCCTTGCAAAAAGCATGGATGAGATAGAGAAAAAACTCAAAGAAAGTAAGGATTACACTATTTATGACCTGTATAGAGCAGATCCTATTAAGGAAGATACTCAATATTCGGCTTATTTAGAGATTAACCTCTCAGCAAAGGACTTTACAGCAATTATCAAGTTTATGTACTTCTATGGGCCTAGTTCAGTAGAGGTTTTAAAGCCAAAAAAGGTAGTTTTATCTATGGATGATTTGCAGGATGCACTAATGGAAATGGCTGAAATGATCCAGTTGTATAATCAGTCAATGTTAAAGTCTATGAATAATGAAGAACTGGATGAATTTGCCAAAAACCTGTACAAACCAAAAAAATAGTTAATCAACGAAAAAACCGATTTTCTTTTAATAATTTGGTTTCTTATACTATACAAATAATGCCTATATTTAGTGATTAAAAGGGGTTCGTTTATCGCCTAATAGACTTTCCTCAAAAGCCTTAAATTTGGGGTTATTTAGCATATAAAAGGAGCATGACGGTTTTCGTAATCGAAACCTTTTTAAATAAGGTGAGCAATTGAATATAAGAGCTTAACTGGCTGTGCCTAAGGGCGTGGCTGGCTTTGATTTTAATAATATATTCGTGAGGTGAAACAAAACATGAAAGGATTCAACGTAAAAAAGTTGGCCGCGATCGGTGTAGGAGCAGCTTTGCTGGCATCAGCAGTAGCTCCAATTGTATCAGCATCCAACGTACAAAAAGATGATATATACAATAGTAACGGATCACCAAATGTAAACATAGTGATCGGTTCACAAGCAGCTTTATCAGATGCTGTTTGGGCAGGTAACCTTGCCGCAAAAATAGCAGAGAAAGCAGCTTCCACTGGAAGAGTAAGCGTTTCTGCAACAGGAGAAGACGGAGGATCAGTATCAGAACTTGATTTATCCGATTTAACAATCGACGTCACAGTCGGAGGAACAGTAACCTTCGGTGCTGGTTCAAAAGAGTATAAAGTCAACATGAGTTCAGCATCAGGACAACTTGAAGTTCGAAATGCAAACGATACAAATGTTATGACTGACGCTCAGTTGCCACACTTGTATAATGCAAGTCTTGCACAAAAAGTTGACGCTAACAACACAACTCCAACAGTTTCTGAAAAAATTGGGATTGATGTGGACGTAAAGTTTGATAACTCTTCAGACACAAAGGATCTTGTCGGGTATATTGAGGGCGGAGGCTTCTATTATGAAGTTGTCCTTGGTAGTGCAGGAATAGATCTTGGCTCAACTTCATTCACTGACGGTACTGATGACAATGTAAAAATTGTTTTCTTCGGTGAAACATACGAACTTAGCACAGCTACACTTTCAGGAAGCCCAAGTTTAAGGCTCGTAAAGTCAAGCGCAAAAGAAACATATAATGAAGGAGAAACTGTAGAAGGTCTTGTTGGATCAGGTGCATTTGATGGTCAAGATGTATCTGTTAAAATTGTTCAGATTATCCAGACAGGATCTGCAGTAACAGCTTACTCAGCTACCTTTGAATTATATGATTCTGAAGGTAATTTGATAGACACACAAACAGTTGCATCAAGCGGAACACCAAACCTGAAAGAATCTTTCCAGGATGATAATGGAGACTACGCATTGCATAGCAATTTATTTGTGAATACTGTTGCTGTCGGAGCTACTACAGGAATTGGATATGTTGAGGTAACAAAAGGTACAGACACTATTGAACTGTATGATACCAAAGGTTATCCATACGACCCTACTGACACAACAGGAATCTATGATTACTCTGTTGCATTGACAGTATCTGGAAATTCACTTGATAAGATAAAAGTTGTCAATAGCAGAGAAAAATGGAACAACTCAAGCGCTTCAAACGGAGCACTTACACCAACAACTGCTGGTCAATCATTGACTGGTGCTGAAAGCAATACAGCAGTATTTGGACAGGCTCTTGAAGAAGGTATTCTCGGAAAAGGATTTGCAAAAGTAGAATTCTTAGGTTTCGAGACCAAAGAAGAGCTTACTACACTAGAATTTGGTAGAGGAGTTACAGGTCTTGATACAAGTGCAAAAGGCGGAGTAAGCTTTAGAGGAGCTGACGATGCTGCACATTCATTACCATTCGCTCTTGAATTGGATGATGCAGAATCAGGCGCAACGTTCCTATTCGACTCAAAGACAATTTGGTACGATGTGAACTATGGTACAAGCTCAACAACTGCAGGAGATCTTAACTTCTATGTTGCAACCGGAGACTATGTCAACGGAAGAACTTGGACTATCGCAGAAACAGGACAAGCTGCTGAAGACGATGCAAATGTCAGTATAACTGTTCAGGGTATTGGTGCAATAGTCAATAACACAGCAACAGGTTTAGATACTAATTTGAGTATCGGCAATAGCTTTGCTGTTGATGGTGTAACATACACAATCAGAGACAACAACGTAATTACCGGAACACAAGATGTATCAATAGGTGTTGATGGTGAAATCGTATTCAGGAAGACTAACTCTACCGGAACACAGCTTTTCAACATTGGTGGTGACTCTACTGACCAAACCTATGGTAAAATGTATATAACTGAGGACAAAATATTTGATGGAAATGCAGTAACAGCTAATGGCGTTCCAGTTAACGTTGGATTAGTTGGAAATTCAGACAGAAAATTCTATTATGCTGTCAATCCAGCAAAAACTCTGAACAGACTTTGGTTGATGCTTGATGCAGATATCCTAGGAAGCGATGAGTCTGGCTTAATCCAGAACAGCAAGGAAATTATATTCCTTGGAACCAATAATCCTGAAGTAGCTTCAACATATGTTGAAGAGAAAGGAATTGGTCTTGATTTCATAAGAGGTGGAGATGCAGCTATTGATGAATCCGCAGGCGGAGTTTCATATAGAAAAAGAACATCTAATTCACTATGGACAGGACACTATGTTCCACAGGATTCAGACTTCAACAGTATTGCAAATTACGCAGATTCAACCGCGTACTTTGTTGCTGAGTTCCTTGTGAACGACAATGTAAGTACCGGAGACTTCAACGTCTATATCGATACCAAAGATGGAGGCGGTTTGGGTTCATTCACAAACTCTAACCTATCAGGGTATTCAACATCAATGGACTTCAATGGTACTACATCTTGGAATCTTCAGGAAGGTACAAGCTCTAGCTACTTGCCAGCTGCTTATACAGACGCAGGCACAAAAGCAACGCTTGTTGGCAGTGACGGAGTAAAAATAGTTTCTCCTGAAAACATTCAAAAAGTCCAGATAGTAGTATACGGCACAGAAGAGCAAAGAGATGTATCTGGCGGAGACCCATTAACTGGGTTGAAAGTAGGTGTAGCAGGAACAACCGACAGCGGAACTAAAGTAACAGTTACTGCAGTTAACGGCGGATCTTGTGGAGTTGCAAGCGGAGACGGCAGTGTTGTCTGCTCAGCTAAACCAGAAACCTATGCAATGCCAGCAGCAGTAAGAAATCCTTTGGTGTACTTAGATACAGAAGCACCAGCAGGAAGCAACATCATTATTGGAGGACACCTTGTTAACGCATTGGCTTCAAGCCTTGCAGACAGGTTAACTGCTCCAGGACAGATGGTTGCAGAAGTTGACGCATCAAGCGGAGACATCTACGCTGCAGGATACACAGCTGGAGATACAGGAAGAGCTGTACAAGAATTAATTAACGATATTGACGCAATGAAATTGGCTTAAACTCCAAGTTTATTGTTAGGATCTGGGTTTAAACCCGGATTCCTAATTTTCTTTTTTTTAAAATCCCTTAGCATAAGCTCTGGTTTTTAATTCTTTTCAACCACTTTTTTTTTATGAAAAAAGAAACTTATTTTTACATTACTGCACTTGTAGCAGTTCTTATTGTGGTTCTTGCAGGATTTATTTTTATAAACCTGGATTTAACTGATTACAAGTATTCTGTTGAAAAAGAAGGAGTTAGGTTTGCTTCTAATTCAGCACAGCCATCAGAACTTTTCAATGAAATGAGAAATTCAAAAACATTCATAATTTCTCCGCAATTTGTTGAAATAGGTCCAGAGAATACTTACATGGTTTCTGCAATAACCTTGTTTTCAACAGTTCTTATTGCCAAGGATAAAGATGTTATTGTTGTTGGCAGAGTTCTGGATGAAACTGGCAATATAATTAAATGCCAAACTAATCTTGGGGATGTTAGAACTAATGAGGAATTATCAATAGAAAAGTGTAATCAACTTCTTTCAGATAATTTCAATACAAGAATTTTCATTTCTTTCCCTGCAGGAGAAGATTCTCTAATTGAATTAGAACCAAGGACAATTAGAATTACTCCTTCATCTTTTGAGAACATTTCTCATGTTTCTTTTGTAGCGGTTAGTGCTCTTTATGAGGATGCTGAGCAAATAATTGACCAGGTTAATATAATAGTTGATCAGCTATAGCAACTATTTTTAATCAGCTTCAACCCTATTTTTTTGATGAATATAAAGCCAAGAACTGTATTAATTTTTCCGGTAATGCTGGTACTGGTTTATTTTATAGTAAAAATAATTACCTTTAATTGGATAATAATTTTTTTTAATATTCTGCTTATTTTCATTAACAGTGTTTTCCTTTTTGCGTATTTGGAAATCAAGGACAAAAAAAAGATTGCTATTAAGAAGTGGCCCTCAGTAACAATAGTGATTCCGAATTACAACGGAGAAGCATGCCTTGCAAAATGCATTGAGCATGTGAAAAATCTGAGTTATCCTTCAAAAAAAGAAATCATTGTTGTTGATGATGGTTCGAATGATAATTCACAAAAAATCATGCAAAAAATTAAAGGAATTAAAATTATTTTAAAGAAAAATAATGAAGGAAAGGCAGCAGCACTTAATGACGGTATTGCTGCTGCAAAAGGAGAATATGTTGTTACAATAGATTCTGATACTTATCCTGAACCTGATTGTCTGGAAAAAATGGTTTCCCATATGGAAGAAGGGGTTTCAGCAGTAACTGGTTTTGTGAGAGCTCATAATACAAAAGGCATAGTTGAAAAAATTCAGGAAGTTGAATACTTAATTGCTTTTGGGTTTTTTCAAAAAGTTCTCTCAGATATTAATGCGATTCTTGTAACTCCTGGGCCGATGAGTTTATACCGAAAAAGTATTCTGAAAGAAATTGGCGGGTTTGATGAAAAAAATATTACTGAGGACATGGAAATAGCTTTTAGGATAAGAAAGTATGGTGGAAGAATTGTTACCTGTATTGAAGCTCACATTTACACTGAAGTTCCAACAACCCTGAAACAATTATTCAGGCAAAGAGTAAGATGGTACAGAGGAAAATTCTTTAATACTGTAAAATATTCTGAAATGCTTTTCAATCCAAAGTTTGGTGAATTTGGAATGTTCACTTTTCCTTTTTCAGTTATTTTGGAATGGGTAATAGTTTTGTTTGTTTTTATTTTCATTGCAGGAAACCTGGAAAACATCGGGATGTATTTTGGATTTATTTATTCTTTTCTTTCAGTAAGTACTGATGTTGTTGCTTTAGTTCCAAGGTTGTTTGCATTAAACTCAAGTTTTTTCTTTTACCTGATCGGAGCTGCATTTTATTCTTTCTTTTTGTATTATAGCCATAAATTGGCGGGTGCGAAACTCAGTATCACAAAAGTCCCGGAAATAACTCTTTTTATATTGATTTATAGTTTTTTTATTTTAGTGGTTTTCTTTGTCGGTTTTTTCAAAGAAATAAACAGCAGTGATTATGTATGGTAAACAAGTATCTCAAAGCATTAGGGCTTACAATAATCCTTACTCTTCTTGGAATAATGATTATAGGTTTTGCTGATGATGCAAGACTTTCACAGGTTTCTTCAGTTTTAGAAGAAAACGCTATTGCTATTGAGTCAACTCAACAATTATTGCTTTATGAATCTATTACTGGAGATACTGAAAATGTTTGTAATGCACTTTCCAAAAAAATAAATTTGCAAGCAGGAAAAACAAGTGACTTTTTAATGGACTTACAGGCAGTTAATGCCCAGACGTTTTTTGCCAATACAGAATTAGCAAAAATGAAATTTCTTAACCAGAACATTCAGCTTTACTTATTAGTCCAAAAATCAATTCAGGATTGTGGTAATAAAACAAAACCAATTCTTTACTTTTACACTGATAAATCCTTTTCAGCAGATGAAGAGGCTCAGGCAAAAATACTTGATTCAGTTGTTCAACAGTGTCCAAATGTAAGGGTTTTTGCTTTTCCTCATGATCTTGATATTCCGGTAGTTGATGTATTAATGTCAAAATACAGTATTTCAGAGTATCCTGCTATTGTGCTTGAAAATGAGAGAATTAATGGTTTAGTTGCAGAGGAACTGATTATAGGGAAACTTGCCTGTAAACCTTAGAAATATGCAGAATTATTGCTTTTAACCCTGTTTTTTTAGTTAATTTTTGTAAAAAAACCCGTATTTTGCAGCTTTTTAACCCTTTTTCTTGCTTTTAACCTGTTTTCATTAGTTCTCTGAGGATAGTGGTAGCGTAATTGCCACTTTCCGAGTTTCCCCCTTGTGGGGACTTCGCCAAAGCGAAGCGGCTCGGAAGAGCGACGGATATCCCATCTAAGATGGGATAGGCCTCAAGAAAACCTAATTTTTCATTAACTCTCTTAGAATAGTGGTAGCATAATTGCCCTTCTCAAGCCTGAAAGAAATACTAACTTTAAGTTTTCCTTCGTTCAATTCATCTTTCTCAATTGAAAGCAATTTTAATTCTTCAGGTTTTACAGAAATCTTTTTTCTGGTTCCAGAACAACTAAGTTCAGGAAAACTTTTCACTTTAAAATCCGTAAGTTTTAGTCCTTCTTTTTCAAGAGCATTTTTTTCAATTTCTCCTTGAATTCCAGTTGGTAATTCAGAATCAAAACCAAGGAGTCCCGCTGTTGGCATTCCGTCTTTCAGAATATCCCCTTCAGTTTTTTCTAAACCAATCCCTCTTTCGATTCTTTCATTAATCATTTCATTAAATAAATAACTCTGATAAGCATGAGTAAACAAATAAATCAAGTGTTTTGGTAAATTCTGAAAAGCACCCACAAAATCTTTTGGGAATTTGCATAAATGATGTATGATTGCTCTTTCATATCTAAATTTTGTTGGGAATTCTTTTGTCGCTCTTGAAAAATCTTTTGTTTCTGCAAGATTTTTTCTCGCTAAAGCAATTTCCTCTTCTTCTCCTTCAGCAGGAGACGTCAAGTAAAGCATTACGGCTTCTTTCATGTTTCCTTTTATGAATTCTCTTCCAACCCGATGAGTAATTTGTCTTATTCCTCCAAATCTTTGTTCGCCAAAATAATTTATTACTCCGTTTTCCATTTCCTTAAAACATTGCGCAATAGTTTTTCTCAGTTCTTCTTCAGGTATTTCAATTTCTCTTACTGTTATTTCAAATACGTTCCCTTTCAATTTTCCAATATCAATTCTTTCATCTTGCCATTCAGGTTCCGATAATGAAACATATCTGCTCTTAAAATTTTTAAGCAACTCAAGATCAGGTTTCCATAAAGAAATTTTCTGAACAGTTATTCCTCTTTTATCTTTCATTCCTGCGTAACCAATTCTTTTTGGAGAACTTCTCATTGCTCTTGCAATTCTTCTAATTGCATTATTAGTATCAATGTTAAATTTTTCCATGGATAAGTGTAATTGTTCTTTTTCACTTTCGGTTAATTCAAGAGGCTGTTCTCTTTTTTCTTCCCAAGTTCCAAAAGCTTTATTTTCTAAAGTAGTTCCATTAAGGGTTATTTCTTTTACAATAAAATCAGAAATTCTTCTCTTTATTCTTCCTCCAATTCCAGGAGTAGTTGTTGAGTAATATTTAATTCCCGTCATTTTCTAACCTATGTTTTGTATCTAATAAGTGCCCCAATTCCACCAAAACCACTGTAAAACTGTTCTCCTTCTGGGGTTTCTGAGGAAACAACAATCAGCTTTGAAGAGGTTTCCTCTGTTTTTTCAACCATATAATCCAAAAAATCATTTTCTTCCAAAATTTCTATCGGGGTGTTTCCTTTGTAATAATTTGGATTAAAATCACCTTTCTTATCAAACACAATTTCTATTTCATCAGTTTTAAGATTTTTAATTTTGTAAACAGTCCACTCGATTTCCTCGCTCACAAGTAAAGTGGCTACCTGCCCGATGTCAAGTGCATGCATTACTTCTTTTTCTCCATAAATTGCCAAACCATCTTTTGCTAATTCACCCAAAAAACCAATGACGGTGGTTCTCTCTTTCATCATATCAGTATCTTTCAAAAGTTCTTCGGATTTCTGAACCAACTCTCGTATTCCAGATTCATCGGTGTAAGAAGTATCCACCATTCCAATAATTTTCTTTTTCAATCGATGATCAATCAGTTCAACATCCAAAAATGCTTGCTTGGTCATCCCTGGTCCAGCAATAACAAGACCGCGTAACTTTTCTTCATCTTTTAAGAAAGCATTATTTATTTTTTCACTGACTCTTTTGTAAAAAGTATGCTCTTCCTCTTCACGTAGGCGTTCAAATCGAGCCGCACTTTGTCCACCAGCTTTCATTTTACCGCTGTAACCCGAAGTGAAGTGTCCAATAATTTCATATCTTTTTCCTACAAGTGAAGCAATTGTTGCTTCGTTTTTATCAATAGTCAAAAGTCCGTAAATATTATTTGGTTTCAGCATATCCAATAATGGTTTTAAGTGAAAACTCGAATCACACCAGTATCTTTTTGTCTTTAGTTCTTTAACAGGCCTTATAGTGAATAGTTTGATTTCTGTTCTTCCTTCGGTTTCAGAAATATTTCCTGCAAAAACTACTAACCCATTTTTCGGGATTTTAAAATCAATCTGTTTCAAAAAATTAATTATTTTTCTTAAAGCGCCCTGAACATTTTTCCTTGTGCTTGGGCTTTTAATATTAGAACTCTGGGAAATTTCTTCAGTTAGTTGATCCATTACCGATCCTCTATTGGTGTTTGAAGGAATATAAACTGTAATCAGTTCAGTTCCTCTTCCAGAGTAACCACTAAGCTTTTTGACTTTCTTTTTGAAGATTACTTCGTCACTTTGGGATGCTGCTGTGTCATAATTCATAGTTATCACTAAGAATGTTAAAAGAAAATTAGGTCAAGCAAAGTTGCTTGTGTTCATATAATAATTATCCCCTAATGCGGTTTATAATACTTCTGGGAGGGCTGATTTTTTCTTTGAGAAATGTTTTAATAACAATAAAGCCTATTCTTAAATGATAAAAATGTTTGATATGTTCAATCAGCAGGAAGATTCTGATTCCCAAGAGAATCAGGAATCAGAGCATAATTCAGATTTTAATGCACCTTCAGGAAACACGTTTGTGCTTTCAATAGGCGGTTCATTGCTTGTAAAAGCAAAGCCGGATTCTGAAATGATTCAAAAAATTTCCGAAGCAATATCTGAGTTACATTCTGCCGGGAAAAGAATTGTAATTGTTGTTGGTGGTGGAAAAACAGCACGTAATTATGTAGAAGCAATGAATGTTTCTAATAATTTTGAAAAGGATTTAATGGGGATACAGGTAACAAGAGCAAATGCTTTTCTGTTAGCTTCTCAGATTCCTGAATGTCACAAAGAAATTTTAACAGAAATTCCAAAGGTAAAAGAAATTCTGGATTCAGGAAAAATTCCTGTGTTCGGAGGTCTGATGCCTTTCTTTACTACTGATGCTGTTGGTGCGTTGCTTGCTGAATTTTTAGAAGCAAATTTTGTAAACATCACAAATGTTGACGGAATTTATAATGCTAATCCGAAAGATTATCCTGATGCAAAACGTTATGATGAAATTAGTTATTCGAGTTTAATTGATTTAATAAGTTCAAGCGGTTCTGAACCTGGGCAGAATGTTGTGCTTGACCTTGCGTGTTGCATGATTCTCAAAAGAAGTTTAATTCCGGCGGTTGTTTTAGACGGAAATGATATTGAAAATCTGAAAAATTATATTAATGGTTATTCTTTCATCGGAACTACAATAAAAGAAAACGCTTCTGAGGAAATGCGTAATGAAGAAGTGGAAGAATTAATGGAAAAACCAAAAAGGAAACCAAAAAAGAAACGAAAAATAAAAGTTCACAAAGATGACAAAGAATTTTCAGCCGATGATGTTGATTATTTGAAGCTTTAATTTTAATATTACCTTCTTTTTTCTAAAAAAGTTCTTATTTCTCTTGCTATGCTTTTATCAACAATAACTCTAAATTTATTTCTAACTTTAACAGCAACATTAATGTTAGGTGGTCTTCCATAAACTCCGAATTCTCTTGTTATTCTGCCTGATTTAACATAATATAAAGTGCCAATTCCCTGAAAGCCAATGTGCTGATTATTTTTTGTTTCTGTAACTCTAGCATCTCTAGTGAATTCCAATGCTTCTTCCGCAATTTTTTTCATTCTTGCAGAATTTGATAGTGGTTTAGCTGATTTTTTTTTACCCCCAGCCGCACTTCTAGAACTTTCGCCTGTTCCTTTATCTGCAGCCAACTTAATACTTAATCTTCTTGGTTTAAACAATCCAGGCATTTTTTTTCACTCAGTGCAAAAACTCGTCTGGCTTCCATTGTTCCCATTCGAGTTCTCCTAAAGCTATTAGGCATTCGGTTGGATTTATAATTAACGTTTTCCAATTATCAGCATCATCAAGAACAATTCTGTTACAGGCTGTATTTACAAGACAATCAACATCAATTCCAGTCATGTAACTTTCAACAACAAGATCCATTTCCAGCAAATAAGCTTTTTTTCCCTTTATTTCAATTGCTTTTTTTAACTCTAGAGCCTTTTCTTTCTGTCTCTGGCCTGATTTGACACTAACAATAATCCCGAATCTTTTTGCCTGTGAAGCTCGGGCTATTGCAGCAAATCTTTTTCTCATAAACCTGTCTCTTTGCTTTTCCCCAATTTCTTCCACTGTTCCATGTAATGGGTTAACAATTATCACTGGTTTTTCTGTTGAAAAAATCAATCCTTGCGGGTGAAAATAACCATCTCCAAAGTAAACAGTAGCCTGAACACTTGGCTGTACTGATTCAACAACAGTATAATTACAACCAAGAACTTGTCCTTGTCCTGAAATCCTTGAGCTTCCTTTTCCCACAAAACTCTGTACTTTGTTTTCAAAAAGTTTCTTTTTTATCTCTTCTAAATAATCTCTGTACTGAGCATTAGCAATTAAAGCAACTGAACTTATTTTTCTTTTTTCAAGTTCTTTAAGCAACTTTGAAATGTTCTTATCAATTTCTTTTTCAGTAAGTTTGTAAGAAAGAGGAAGATAAAAAATATTTTTGTAAGTGTGAATTGCTGAATGCCCAATGTGAATTATAATATCTGCGTTAAGTACTTTCAAATCATTAAGAGGGAGATCGCAAGCTCCGTAGCATGGATCCATTTTCACAAAAACATTTTCACATGAATCTTTCAATTCATCAATAAGCCATGTTGTTTTGGTTTTAAGGCCTTCAGGAATCTGCACAATAACTGTTTTGGCTTTTTGTTCTTTTAGAAATTCCTTTGCAGGTTCTAGATTAACAATTAGTTCTGGCATAACAAAAAACTAGTTCAAAATTATTTCTTTTTGCCTTTGGACTTGTCGTCCTTTTTATCGTCTGCTTTAGCGTCTTTGGATGCTTCTTTCTTTGCACCCTTTGCGTCTGTTTTCTTTGCGCCTTTTCCTTCTTCTGTCTTTTCTTCACCTTCTTTTTCTTCCACTGTAACTTCTGCTTCAGCTTTTCTCATGTCTCTTGTTTTCTTTGGTTTAGTTCCTATGCTTGCAATAT
The DNA here is from genome assembly GCA_043812975.1 of Candidatus Iainarchaeum sp. GTDB lineage: Archaea > Iainarchaeota > Iainarchaeia > Iainarchaeales > Iainarchaeaceae > UBA493. The sequence continues at coordinate 50,047 of JBDRLP010000044.1, forward strand.
CATTGCTAACATCAACAGTAACTTTGCATGGGAATCTTGATGTTGCTGTAAGTAATGCTTTTTTTGCTTTTTCAATATCTTCAGAATCAACTAAAACTGAATAAATCTTTTGTCCGTTTCTCATTCTTGCGGCTCTTCCCACACTTTTTCCATAAGAATGGCTCATTCCTTTTGAAACACGGTCAGCACCAGCGCCCTGAGCTTGTTTGTTTTCTCTCAAGATGTGGTGAGGGTAAACCCTTAGTTTTAAGAAAAAATCTTCTTTTCCGATTGAGGTAACAAGATGTCTGTTAATAATAAGTCTTGCACTTTCGAGTGCATTGTCTCTAATCTGGATTCCGAGTTTTGGGCATTTAAGTTTTAGATTAACAATTGTGTCAAATTCTTTGATTCCATTACCCATGTTCCATTGTCTGGTTTTCAGGCCAGGAACAGCACCGATATAATCTCGTTTCTGTACTCTAACTGCGTGCCTTGTATATGCACGATCCTTAGTGGAACTGTAACAATGTCCAGGTCTTAAACCCATTAAAATCACTTAAAAGCCGAAAAAACCTAAATTAAAGGTTACTTCAGAACTACTAATTCTTCTCAAGAATGCTTTAAAAACCTTGCTTTC
>JBDRLP010000045.1:0-10885 GCA_043812975.1 Candidatus Iainarchaeum sp.
ACCCTCATATAAACCTTTTTAAAGCCTTTCAAGTCGAGTTATAAGTAGAAATTAATTCATTTTCTCGCCGTATGACAATGAAGCCCTGTTGGGCTAAGGAGGTGTACTAAGTATGGCTGACTACGTTAAGTACTCCATGCCTGAGGAGCTAAAAACAAAACAGGCAACAATTTTAGAAAAAGCAAATAAAACAGGAAAAATAAGAATAGGAGCTAACGAAGCAACCAAAGCCGCTGAAAGAGGCACAGCTAAACTTATTGTTATTGCTGAAGATGTTAGCCCGCCGGAAATAGTAATGCACTTGCCAATAATCTGCAGGGAAAAAAATATTCCTTTCAGCTACTCTCCGACCAAAAAAGAATTGGGAGCAAAAGTAGGAATAGAAGTTGGAACTGCTGCATTAGCTGTTACTGATGAAGGTGACACAAAAAAAGATTTTGAAGATCTTGTAAAGAAACTTCAGGAATTGGCAAAGTGATATTAAATGGAGCAGGGAACACCAGCTGAAGTAGTGGAACTTCTTGGAAGAACCGGAGTTAACGGTGAAATAGTTCAGGTACTTTGCAAAATACTTGAAGGACGAGAACAAGGAAGAGTAAAAAGAAGAAACATTAAAGGAAACATCCGAAAAGGAGACGTGGTCATTTTGCTGTCAACCGAAAGGGAAGCGAAAGAGATCAGGGCTAAGTGAGGTTGATAATATGCCTATGGATCATTTTACAGGAGAGGAAATACCAAAAGGCCACGGCCACATGTACGTAAAGAAAGACGGGACAATTTACTGGTTCAAAAATCAGAAAACAGAAACAAACTTTTTGAAATTAAAAAGAAGCCCGGGAAAAACAAAGTGGACTAATGCCTACCACAAGACTAAAAAAATAAAACTAAAAAGTAAGGGTGATCAATAATGGAAAAAACATTAGTAATCATAAAACCTGACACAATCAACAGAGGATTAGTTGGTGAAGTAATTGACAGGTTCGAAAGGAAAGGAATCAAGTTAGTTGCAATGAAAATGAAACACCTTGATGACAAAATCCTTGAAGAACATTACGCCCACCTTGTTGACAAACCATTCTTTGCAGGAATAAAAGAATTCATGCAAAGAGCACCAAGTATTTTGATGGTGTTGGAAGGAAGAAGAGTTGTTGATGTTGTGAGAAAACTGGCAGGAGTAACTGAAGGAACAGAAGCAATGCCGGGAACAATAAGAGGAGACTTCTCACTAAGCGTACAAAACACAATAATCCATGCTTCAGATTCTAAGGAAACTGCAGAAAAAGAAATTAAAAGATTTTTCACAGAAGAGGAAATCCTTGACTGGGATAAAATTGACATGGAAGTAATTTACTCAGACACTGAAAAAGAGTGATATCGTGATAGTAAAGGTCAAAAAACTGGATGCAGAAGTCAAGACGCCTAAAATAGAACATGAAGGCGATGCTGGTTTTGACCTTTATGCAAACGAAACCACTTCTTTGAAACCAATGGAAAGAAAGCTTATTGCAACAGGAATCAGCATAGCTTTTGACAAAGGATATGAAGCACAAGTACGGCCAAAAAGCGGTTTAGCGATAAATCACGGGATTACCCTCCTTAATACTCCAGGCACAATAGACGCTGGTTATAGAGGAGAAGTAAAAGTAATAATGGCAAACCTTAGTGACAAAGAATACTTGATTGAAAAAGGAAAGAAAATAGCCCAAGTTGTTTTCAACAAAATAGAAGAACCTGAATTAATAGAAGTTGAGGAACTTGAAGAAAGTTCAAGAGGAAAAGGCGGATTTGGATCTACCGGTTTGGAATGATTGAAATGATTCGAAAACCTATCATAACTGTACTGGGCCATGTTGATGCAGGCAAAACCAGAATACTTGATTCGATTAGAGGAACGACTGTTGCAGAAAAAGAAGCAGGCGGAATAACACAGCACATCGGAGCAACAGAAGTGCCAATAAAAATTATTGACAATCAAGCAGGAGAACTTTTGAAAAAATACAAATTTAATTTACAAATACCAGGGCTTTTGTTTATTGATACTCCCGGACATGAAGCTTTTACAACATTAAGAAAACGAGGGGGAAGTATTGCTGATCTTGCAGTGGTTGTGGTTGATATTCACAAAGGATTACAGGAGCAAACCAAAGAAGCAATAGAAATTTTGAAAAGTTACAAAACCCCATTTATACTTGCAGCAAACAAAGTCGATACTTTACAAGGATGGACTTTACAAGAAGGAAGCATTTCTGAATCATTAAAAATCCAAAGACCAGAAGTACTTGAACAATTAGAAACCAAAATTTATGAACTTGTTGGCCAACTTCACACAATGGGTTTTCCAAGCGAAAGATTTGACAGAGTTACTGATTTTACAAAAGAAGTAATAATTATTCCGATGTCTGCAAAAATGAAAGTAGGAACTCCTGAACTTTTGATGTTCATTGCAGGGTTGTCACAAAAATATTTAGAAAAAAAACTTGAAGTCCATGAAAAAGGAAACTGTAAAGGAACAGTTTTAGAAGTTAAGGAAGAAAAAGGATTGGGAAAAACAATTGATGTTATAATTTATGATGGAATGCTCAGCGTTGGAGAAGAAATAGTCGTTGGTGGAAAAAACGGCATAATCAAAACCAAGATTAGAGCTTTGTTAGAACCAAAACCTGTTGGAGAAGGAAGCCCTAATGAAAAGTTTAATAATGTAAAAGAGATTCATGCTGCCGCAGGAGTAAAAATTGCAGCCCCTAATCTTGATGATGCTTTGAGTGGTTCTCCGGTAAGGCATTACTCAATCGAAGCAGAACAGGGGATTATGGACGAAATTCAGAAAATTAAGATAGAATCAGATGCAATAGGACCAATAGTGAGAAGTAATACTCTTGGTTCATTAGAAGCTATTTTGAAGCTTTTAGAGGATAGAGGCATTAAGGTAAAAAAAGCAGATGTCGGGGAAATTCCAAGAAAGGATGTTCTGGAAATAGAATCCGTTGCTGAAAAAGATAAATTCAAAGGAGTTATTTTTGCGTTTCACACTAAAGTTAGTGAGCCTGCAAAAATTGAGGCTAAAAAAAGGAATGTGAAAATTTTTGAAAACGATGTTGTTTACAGATTACTTGAAGAATATGAAGAATGGGTACAGGGAGAAAAAGATAAAGACAAGAAAACAAAACTTTCAAATCTTGTAATGCCTGTGAAAATTTATGTAATGCCTGATCACATTTTCAGAAACAGCAAACCTGCGGTTGTTGGTGTTAAAATTGTTGAAGGCAAACTGAAAAAAGAAATTAAATTAATGAAAAATGGAGAAGTAATTGGAAAAGTTAAAGGTATACAAAAGGAAGGAAAAGAAATTGATGAAGCAACAAAAGGAATGGAAGTTGCTGTTTCAATAGAAAATGCAGTAGTTGAAAAAAATTTGTTTGAAAAAGATAATCTTTACAGTTACATACCGCAAAAACAATTCAGTGAATTAATGACGATTATTGATTCTTTTACTCCGGAAGAAACGGAGTTAATAGATGAAATAAAAAAAATGGAACAAAAAGAAGAAGTTGAAGCTTAAGGAGGTAATTCGAAATGAATTTAGTGGTGTCAGATCCAAAAACAAAAAAAGCATACCTAAAGAAAATTGACAGTCCGAAGCCATTTATCGGCAAAAAGATTGGGGAAGAAATAGAACTGGGCTTGTTAGGCCTTGACGGCTACAAAGCTAAAATAACTGGAGGTTCAGACAAACAAGGTTTTCCATTAAGGCCTGATTTGGAAGGATCAAACAGAAAGAAAATTTTCATTGTAACAAATGCAAAACACGGAATAAGAAAAAAGGTTTCAAAAAGAGGAAACATGATTAGTGAAGAAATTTCTCAAATTAACCTTAAAATTATCAAAGAGGGAAGCAAGAAGCTTGAAGAATTACTCGGAGGAGAAAAAGCAGATAAAAAAGAAGAAAAAACATCTTTCGCAGAAAAAGCAGTAAAAGAATCATTGGATAGTGTGGGTAATGCACCAACACCTCCACCGACAAAAAAAGCAAGACATTAAGTGATAAAAAATGACAAAACAAAAAACTGGACAGCAAGCCGAAATTAACATCGGAATGATAGGGCATGTTGACCACGGTAAAACATCATTAGTTCAAACCTTAACTGGAAAATGGGCTGACACCCACTCCGAAGAACTAAAACAAGGAATTTCTATAAGGCTAGGTTATGCAGATGCCACATTTTACAAGTGTGACAAGGTAAAAGGAGCTGAAGGATATAATGCTGATGGAAAATGTGAAACCGGAAAAGCTGTTCAGTTAAGAAGAGTTTCATTTGTGGATGCGCCAGGACATGAAACATTAATGGCGACAATGCTCAGCGGAGCAGCGCTAATGAAGGGATCTGTTCTTGTTATTGCTGCCAACGAAAAATGCCCCCAGCCAAGGACTGCTGAACACTTAATGGCATTGAGTGTTTCAGGAGTAAAAAATATTGTAGTTGCACAGAACAAGATTGATCTTGTTGACATGAAAAGAGCAAAAGAAAGTCATATAGAAATAACAAAGTTCCTCAAAGATTATGGTTATGAAAACTCTCCTATTATTCCGATTTCAGCAAACCAGGGAGTTAATATTGATCTTTTGATTGAGGCAATTGAAACACAAATTCCAACTCCAAAACAAGACAAGTCAAAGGATCTGAAAATGTATGTTGTTAGAAGTTTTGACATTAACAGGCCAGGAGCAAAACCTGAGGAACTAAAAGGCGGAGTTATCGGGGGAAGTATTGTAAGTGGGTCTATAAAGATAGGAGACAAAATAGAGGTTACTCCTGGAATTGATGGAAAACCAATTGAAACCGAGGTTGTTAGTTTGGGAGTTGAAAGCGGAAGCATAGAAAATGCACATGCTGGCGGTTTGATAGCGGTTGGAACAAAACTAGATGCTTTCTTTACAAAGAATGATGAAATGCGTGGTCAGATGGTTGCAAAGCCGGGAAAATTACCAAAACCAGTTAAGCAAGTTACCTTAGAAGTTCATCCAGTAGAAAGATTAGTTACAAAAAAAGAAGAAGAATTGAAAGCAAATGATTTTGTTGTTTTAGCAATTGGAACAACTACTGCTGTTGGACAAGTAGCAAAAATAGGAAGCAAGAATGAATTTGATTTTGTTTTAAAAGTTCCAGTAGTAATAGAAAAAGGACAACAAGTTGCAATAAGCAAAAAAGAAAAAAGCGGTTGGAGGCTAAGAGCATATGGAATCGCGAAGTAAAGTGGTTCTGGATACAAATATGTTACTTAATATTGCAAGATTTAATATTGATGTTTTTCAGGAGACAAAAAAAATGTTAGGAAACATAGAATTTTTGGTGCCAAAACAGGTTATGCAGGAACTTGATAAACTTGCAGAGCAGGGACAAACACTGAAAAAGGAAGTGAACATAGCTAAAATGGCAATTGAAAATAACAATGTTAAAATAATTGAAATAGAAGCAAGAGATGCTGACGAAGCACTAAAGAAAATGGCTTCTGAATCAATTATTGCGACTAACGATAAGGAATTAAAAGATTCCGTAAGAGAAATGAATGGTCGCGTTTTATACTTAAGGCAAAGAAAATTCTTGGAAATGGCCTAGAGGTGAGCAAAAAAATGTACATGAACTATACAATAACTGATAATATCAGGGTTCCTCCTGCAGAAATAGGCGGAAACCTGAAGAATATTCTGTTAAAACAGGCAAAAGAAGTATATGAAGGAATTATGGACGAGGATATCGGTATAATAGTAGCAATAACCAGCATCGAAAATATTGGTGATGGAAAAATAGTTCCTGGAGATGGAGCAGCTTATTACAAATCAGACGTTGGTATGATAGCCTACAAGCCACAGGTTCACGAGCTTGTTGAAGGAGAAATTACTGATGTAACAGAATTCGGAGCATTCATAAAAACAGGGCCTTTAGAGGGACTGATTCATGTAAGCCAAATAATGGATGATTACATTAACTATGATGCAAAATTACCAGGATTTGTTGGAAAAGAAACAAAAAGAAGGCTCACAATAAAGGACATTGTTAAAGCAAGAATAGTAACAGTTAGCCTTAAAGGAACCATTTCAAGTTCAAAAATCGGCCTAACAATGAGACAAGAAGGCCTTGGAAAAGATGAATGGGCAAAACTTGCTGAAAAAACCAAGAAAAAACCAACTGCCAAAGGAAGTCCTGCTGCGGCCAAAGGGAGTGCTACTGATGATACAGATGCAAAAAAAGACGATAAAAAAGAGGCAAAAAAATGAAACAAAAAAAAGCATGCAGAAGTTGCCGTTACGTACTTGAAGAAGGCGGAGATGTTTGTCCAGTTTGTGGATCAAACTCATTCACAACATTCTGGAGAGGATACACCGTAATAATCAATGCAGAAGAATCAGAAATAGCACAAAAAATGGGAATTACAAAAGCAGGAAAATATGCTTTAAGGTTAAGTAGGTGAAAACAATGAGAATACAAATTGAGAATAGAAATGAAAATCCAATATTAAACAGGGAAGAAATAAACTTCACAGTAAAAGAAGTAGAAGCAACACCATCAAGACAGGAAATCAGAAAGCAAGTTGCTGCACAGGCAAATGTGGATGAAAAATTATTGATTGTTGATGTTCTTGGCACAAGCTATGGAACACCAGAACTGAAAGGAGTTGCAAGAATTTACAAGACTGAAGCTGAAATGAAAAAAACAGAATTAAAATATATTATTGCAAGAAACTTTGGCAAAGGAAAAGAAGAGAAAAAAGTAAAAGCTGCAACCGAAGGTGAAGCTACTGCAGCAGCTGAATGGAAAGCAAAAACAGAGGAAACTGCTGCTAAAAAGGAAGAAGTAAAAAAAGAAACTGCTGAAGAAAAACTTCAAGAAAATAAAACCGAGACCGAAGGAAGTCCCGAAGAGAAGGAAAAACCTGCGACCAAAGGGAGTCCTGAAGGGGCAGAGGACAAGGAATGATTTTGAATGGCTAAAAAAGAAAAAGATTTGAAACCAAAGACCCCGAGAAAAAAACACCCTAGCATTAAGAAAGGAGAAACTGCTTACAAAGTAGAAGGGGACAAAGTAATAAGGAAAAAATCCTGTCCGAAATGCGGGGCAGGAGTATTCATGGCTGAACATGAAAAAAGAACCCATTGCGGCAAATGCAGTTTTACTGAACACAAATAAAAGGGGGCTCCAAATGAAGGAAACCCTCCTAACTAATTTTTTGCTTGATTTTGGCTTACTTTTAGTACCACTGCTTTTCATAATATTGGTTGAGAAAAAGAAACCGACTTTAAAGGAATTTGGTTTCAAAACAAAAGGAGCTATAGAGGATATGGCTCTTTCAAGCAAAATTTTCCTTGCACTTTTAGTGTACTCATTCTTACTATCATTCTTGTTTTTTATAATTGGAATAAATGATTTTCAGGGAGTTCAAGAAGGAATACAGAGCATTGTAGAACTTTCGCCTTTGCTTCTTATTTACTTTTTTATAGTTAGAGTTTTTTTGGAAGAATACTTTTTCAGAGCATTCTTGGTTCCTCGAGTGGGGGTTGTTGTTTCAAGTGTTCTTTTTGGATTAACCCATTATGGTTACGGTTCGGTGGGGGAAATTATTGGAGCAATATTTCTTGGAATGATTCTGGCAATAGCTTACAAACAGCACGGAAGAATACTTCCAAATTTTGTAGGGCATTTACTTTACAATTTAGTTGCAATTAGTTTTTTGGTGGCATAAATGGAAATTGAAAAAGCAGTAAAAGAAATTCGTGAAGGTAAAATAGTTGCTTTTCCGACAGAAACAAGTTATGGTTTGGCGTGTGATCCATTTAATGAAAAAGCAATTCGAAAATTACATGAATTAAAAAAAGAGCCTTTGGATAAGCCTGTGCTTTTGATTGTTGCTTCAAAACAAATGATTGATGAAATAGCTGAACTTGGGAAAAACGGGTCTAAACTTGTTGAGAAATTTATGCCTGGACCACTTACTTTAATTGCAAAAAAGAAAAAAATGGTACCTGATTTTTTGTGCAAGGAAAAGGTTGCATTCAGGATTTCTTCAAACGAAATTGCAAATCAACTTTCAAGAAAATTTGGAAAATCTATTACAGGAACAAGTGCTAACCTGCACGGGAAACCCCCTGCTTTTTCAGGAGAAGAAGTAAAAAAATATTTTGGAGAAGAAATGCTTTTGATTGATTCGGGAACACTTCCAAAAACAGAAGCAAGCACGATTTATAATTTGGAAGAAATGAAAATCGTGAGAGAAGGCTCTATAAGTGAAAAGGAAATTAGGAAAGTTTTAGAAAGTTAAAAAGATTTTTAGAAAAGTGGTTTTTGTATTAACTAAACCATAGTTATTTCTTCAAGTCTTTTTGCAGTGAGTTTTGCAAGAGGCAGAATCAATAAACTTTTTATGACTCTTGGCTTGACATTCTTCCCTTTCTTTTCAAGTTTAACTATACTGAATTTTTCCAAAAGTTCAAGGTCACGTGTCACCGCACTCAACCTCCTGCCAACTAGTTCGCTCAACGCAGAAACATTCGCAGGCTTGTTCTTTTGAATAACTCTCACCAATTCAAGTCTTTTTTTTGTAAAGAGCTGCGTCATTTCCTCATCTGACAAACTCACAAGAGTAGCTCTGTCGGGATATTTAGCTGGATTTTCCCAGACCTGATTAAGGAAAAGTCTAAACGCATTCCATTTTTCATTCGTGAGCTTATTCTCCATACTCATCATCTCCTTGGGTTTTATCCAAATAATACCATTTATATCTTTTAAAATTTTCTTGTAATTTATCAAAATAAAAATTATAAGTATCGTTAAGATCTCTTCCAATAAAAGCAACAGATATTGGTTTATGACTCACCCAATAGCATTGCTCATGTAAAAAACCATGAGCAGTGTCAACCCTATAAACTTCCTGAAAGTGACCTTCAACAAGAGTTCTATAATTCAATGAAAATTCAACCACCTTATTTTTTTCCATTTTCAACTTCACATCCAGTAAATCTATTTGAGTTAAGGATAGAGTAAACTTCTTCCACTTCAGCAAAAAAACCACACAGCATAGTATACATTAAATGTATAATGTTATTTTAAGGTTAACCAAAAAATCCTATAATCCGGTTAATCATTCCAATCCTCCAATTCGAGAACCTCGGCATCTATGCCAAGCTTTGCTAACTCACGTTCAGCCTCAGTTTTTGATGTATTTTTGAACAACATTAAATCATACAAACCAACATCATACTCCCAACCATTATCACAAAGTTTTTGAAGAGAATCTGCTATTTCGTACATTCTTGATTTCAGTTCATCCCCTTTTGATTTGATTGTTTCAGGATTAACTTTTCCTTCGAATTCCCACTCTGGTTTCCCAAAAAGAAACAGATTAATTTCGGCCGTTTTTTCCATTCAAACACCCCTCTGCAGATGAATACGGTCTCTTATGCTCGCTCATTAAAGAAAGAATATATGAATTATAAAGCTCACGAGACCTCTGTGCCGGTGCGGATTTCCAATTGTTTTTAGGTCTGGCACCGGCAATGGAGTCTGCAATGTTATTTAAATTATTCAATTAAAAAAATTTAATCGAGTATGAATGAAACAAAAAGGCAGGATTCCGAGAACAAATGCAGCGATTATACTATTATCTTTGACAATTATCGGCACAATCCTTATTGTTTACCCGCTGCTGGACAAGCCAATCGGAATAGATTTATATGGGTTCATCCTAATATTATTCGTGATTGTATTAGCACTTCTGGATTTTGCGGGAGTGAACATTACAAAAGCAATAAAGCGCATTAAGAAAATGGGGAAACCAAAATGAAAGAAAAACTTGGAGTAGGAGCAATAACCGTTTCAGGAGCCATTATCGGCGGTTTAGCTACAGGTGGAGCAGGTGGTGTACTTGTTGGAGCAGCTCTTGCATATTTAGTGGAAAACAGCAATTATTAATAAAAAAAACTAATTCTAAAATTTAAGGCAAATGAACAAAATAATAAACATTTCACAAACTAATTTTAACCGAGTGAGAAAATGATTTGTTTAGGAATCGAGTCAACGGCCCATACCTGCGGAATAGGAATAATGAATGAAAAAGGAGAAGTTCTTGCTAATGAGAGGAAATCTTTTACAACAGAAGAAGGGGGAATGATTCCAAGAGAACTGGCAGAGCACCATGTGGAAAAGTTTCCTGAAATTTTGAAAAATGCATTTGAAAAAGCAAAACTTAGTTGGAAGGATATTGATTGTGTTTCTTATAGTGCTGGCCCAGGAATGGGACCTGCATTAAGTACTGGCGCAACACTCGCAAGAATGCTGTCACTTCTACATAATAAACCTTTGGTTGCTGTAAATCACTGCGTTGCCCATATCGAAATAGGAAAAGAAAAAACAGGTTGCAAAGATCCTCTTGTACTTTATGTTTCCGGCGGAAACTCGCAAATAATTGGTTATGAAACTGGAAAGTATAGAGTTTATGGAGAAACTCTTGATATCGGCGTTGGAAATTTATTGGATTCTTTTGGAAGAGCAATGGGACTTGGTTTTCCTGCAGGCCCAGTGATTGACAAAATGTATTTTGAAGCAAAGAATTACATTGAACTCCCTTATTCTGTAAAAGGAATGGATTTGAATTTTTCTGGTTTGCTTACAAATGCAAAACAGAAAATCGGAAAAGAAAATGAAACTGATTTGGCTTATTCTTTGATGCATACGTGTTTTGCGATGCTTACTGAAGTAACGGAGAGAGCACTTGCACACACAGAGAAAAAGGAAGTTCTGCTCGTGGGCGGAGTTGCTGCTTCAAAAGCACTGCAGAAAATGATTGGAGAAATGTGTGAAGATCGCAAAGTAAAAATGTTTGTGTGTCCTGTGCC
>JBDRLP010000046.1:0-3038 GCA_043812975.1 Candidatus Iainarchaeum sp.
GAAAAAATCCGTTTCAGGGAACTGGACGGGGATGAAAGGGCATTTTACGCAAAAGAAACCTGGGATTTTGAAATCGAAACAGATTTGGGCTGGATTGAATTAATTGCAAACAATTACAGGACTGATTATGATTTGAAAGGCCATTCGGCAGGGAGCAAGCAGGATCTTTCGGTTGCAGAGGACGGGAAGAAATTCATGCCGCATGTTTTTGAAATCTCGGCAGGAATTGACAGGACCTTTTACGTTCTCCTGGACAATGCCTTCAAAAAGGAAAAAAGAGGGCCTGAGGAAAGGAGCTTTTTGGATTTGAACCCGAGGATTGCACCATACTTGGTTGCAGTGTTTCCACTGGTAAAGAAGGACGGGCTGAAGGAGAAGGCTGAGGAACTGTACCAATTGCTGAATGGCTATGAGTTTGACACATTTTTCGATGAGAAAGGAAGCATTGGGAAAAGGTATGCTCGTGTTGACGAAATAGGAGTGAAATTTGCCATCACTATTGATTATGACACGATGAAGGACAATACAGTAACCCTGAGGGAAAGAAATTCAATGGAACAAAAAAGGGTGAAGATTGAATCCCTTCCTGAAATGCTCTGGAAACTCCATCTGGGGAAAACGACGCCGGGCGAAATCTAATTAAAAACCTGCTTCTTTAATTAATCAGCGCCAGGGTAGCATAATGGCAATGCAGCACACTCGTAAAACCTTTTCAAAAAAGGTTTGCGAAAATCGGGCAATGTGCAGATTGAGGGTTCGAGTCCCTTCCCTGGCTTTTTTCTCATTTTGGAGCAAACACCCCGTCAGTTAAGTAACAAAGAATAAAAAAGGGTTGTACCTCTATGTTATCATGGGGAACAGAGTTTGTTTTCACTCGAAAATAGAAGCGTCAAACTTTTTTGAGTGCGCTAGAAAATCAGGCAAGTTCGATTCCTGGGTCAAACTCGCGTATTTTCTCAATCTCCGTGAAGGTAAATTATGGGATTATAGAAACGCATCATATTCCCTACCTTCAGACAAATTCGAGGCACTAGTAAATTTGCTGCCGCCTGATAAAAGAATAATATTTGAAAATGCAATTACTATAAGAGCATCCAACTGGGGTCAATCAAAGGGCGGTCGCATTACCTATTCTAGGCATAAAAAAATTTTCGATGACGGAAGGGCGAAAGCCAGGAAAAACAGGTTATTAAATGCAAAATACAACTTTGACTTAGCAATGCCTCTAAATGAAAAACTTTGCGAATTTTTAGGCGCTTTTATCGGGGATGGTTTCACAAACGCTTATAACAGGAACTACATGACTCAATTTGCAGGGCACTCCAAGTTGGATGCGAACTATTATAACAATTTGATTGTTCCGTATGCAAAGCAATTATTCGGCTTTGAAAAGCCATATGTAAGAACAAAGGCCAATGCGCTATGGGTAACTTTTTATTCAAAAAGATTATTTGAATTGATGACTAAAAGATTCAGGTTTCCTGCGGGAAAAAAATCCGCCTCAGTTTTAATACCTGAAGAGGTATTGGATTCAGGCAATACCAACATTTGTGCGCTGTTGAGAGGATTATTTAATACTGATGGGGGAGTTCACTTCGACAAACGAAAAATTTACAAAACTCCTTATATGCGAATCGAATTACACATGAAAAATGAACAGCTTATTAAACAGGTTTTCGCCGAATTAACAAGATTGGGAATTAATGCGAAAATAAATAGCTCAAACACGAGAGTGCAAATAAATACAACAAAAGCAATTTCAACATATCTCGAGCAAATAGGGTTTTCCAATAAAAGACATATGGACAGAATTAATTCCGCAGGAGTTTCAAATCTCATCTTATAAGCAGGGGGTCGGGGGTTCAAATCCCTCTCGAGGCTTTAAACTTCAATTACCTTATCCACAAATGGGGAAAAATCAGAAATTAGTTTTTCGTCAGATTCTTTCCGAAGGGTAATCATCGCGCCCTTAACTCCAAACATCCTCATTTTAGCTGTCAGGAAATGAATAAATTTTTTAACAACATTAGGGTCATTGTAAATCATTAATGTTGAAAGCGAATCCAAAAACAGGAATCTTTCTTGGCCCTCGGTTTTTTTAAAGGCCGTGACAATTCCAATAGATAGGCTGGTTAGGTCTTTTGGTGATTCAATATAAATGCATCTTTCGGTAGATGCCATTGGCCCTGTAACTTCTTCACTGATTGCATCGAGGATAAAAAAGTTTTTAGTGTCAATTCCCTGGCTTTTAAGATATTCCATTAGGTTATGGCATGGCCGATTAACTGTAAGGTAAATTGTAAGGGTCCCGTCTTTTCTTACAAAATTCTTTAATAGGTCAGTATTTAGGTTGGCGTTTTCTTCATTTTTGACAACCAACAATACAATAAATTGGCCTGGAAGATTTTCTAATTTTTTTAAGTCAAATGCCATTTATTCATCAAAGTTAGGAAATAGTTTAATAATGAATTGTTAGGCATTAATCGACAAAACCAAACCTATCTGCCAGTTTTTTAATAGAAAATGCAATTTTTATAATCATTATAACCGCAAAAACAAGGAAAACAAGGCTAAATGCGCTAAGTGTATCAATAATGGCAATATTCGAAAATTCGGTTTGTAACAGCAAAAAAGCCAGAATATCGAAGAAAAGCTTGCCTATTATGCCGTAGATTGTAAACGAAATACTTTTTCCCAATTCCTTCAATTCACCAACCGTGAATTTCTCTGTTGCTTTATGGGTATATGTTTCGGCCAGGCCTGCAAGGATTAGTGCAAGGACGCTAAGAACAAAATTTACCAAAGGAAATAAACTCATATGAAATCCTTAAATATATAGAATTGTTTCTATTTAAATCTACCTTTACCGGAAAAAATTAAACTTTTTGTAAAACAAAAAAAGCAGAAAACAAAAAAATAATTTAATCCTATCCGCTAATTTCTATGGTGAAATCCTTCTCTTCCGCCACCCTTACACCTGTCTGTATAGGGTCAAAGTACTGGATTATGAGTTTGCAGAATTTTATGCCTGTTTTCTC
>JBDRLP010000047.1:0-2171 GCA_043812975.1 Candidatus Iainarchaeum sp.
TCCAGAAATCTTGGAAAAAACCGTTTCTTTACTCCATGAACAACCTCGCATTCCTGCAGTAGGAAATGTTGTCGAGAAAACTCTTTATCCAATCAAAGGTTTAATTGCTGATTATGTTATTTTATTTGAACCTCCAAAAGCTGTAAAAAATTATCAAGCTCTTTTCAAATAAAAACTCAAAAACACTTTCTTTATTTACTTTTGAATAAATTAAAGGTGGATTTTTTACGAATAAATCTGGTTTTTTTGTAAAAAAGTCAACTTTAATTTTCTAAAGTACATTTTTTAGAACAATAATGTTTTTATATTCTGTACTTTAAATATTTAAGATGACAAAATATACCGTGGCGGGGAGAAATAATTTATACGTTTTTGATGCTCCTTCTGATGAAGAAGCAGTAGTATTTTCAGCAGTAAATTTTGGTAATAAGACTTTGGTAAGGCCTGATGGGGCGATTCTTCCAGTTTTAAGATTAGATGTTGAAACTAAAGCAGAATATCGTCATCAAGGAATTGATAAGAAATTTGAATATCATACAATACCACATCCAAAAAGAGGTTTAATATCACCAATTGAAGTTGTTGCTCAAACTGGATTAAATAGTAGGGGATATGAACCACCAATAACTGCAAAAATTGACAAAGTTGTGGAGGGTTTAAGAACTCTGTATGCTCACCATATTGAAGAAGGTAAAGCCCCAGTAGAACTCTTTGAACCATTAATAAAAGAAGCTGAAGAAATGCGCATGGTCAAAAGAGAAGGTGATTTGTTGATTTTGATTATATAACTTGATTCTAGATTTCACATAAAACCTACAATTATTCACAAAAAATCCACCTATTTTTTAGGTAAGATTTTTAAAGAAAGATCATAAATAGTTAATAACATGGCAGATTACACACATTTTATTTCCCTAAGAAACGAGGAAAAACAAAGAATGAGAACTGACCCTAATTACCGGGATCAAGTTAATGATGACCTTGCCAAGGCGATTGATAGTGCTGGGGCAAGTCTAAAACAAACATTGGGCTATATTGCCAATGTTGATTATAAAGGAAGTGTCGATGATCTACGGGAAAAATTAGAAGAAGAAGGTTTTGGTCCAGAAAGGATAAGGGTTAGCCTTCGTGATACGTTAAGAACAGATTTATAAACATTCCTCCCTTTTTTTATCCAAAGAAATTTACTCCTAAAAAATTATCAAAAAGCAAGGGGTAGTTTATTCATCTGAAAACCAACTGACCTAAACCGAATTAATGTCACACTCATACCTGTCAATCGGTTTCTGATAATTTATACCTTGATGAATCCTTCTTTCATTATAAAATATTAGGTATTCATCCATGTTTGAAAACCTCTCATCAAACTCTGTTTTGTATGTCCCAAACCAACGTTCAATTTTTCCATTGGTTTGTGGGTGATGAATTCTTCCTAGTATATGTTTGATTCCTTTCTCTTCACACCAGCGTGTGAAAGGGCCTTTTTCAGCCCTTGCTGGGGTGAATTGGGCGCCATTATCAGTAAGAATGGCGCCAGGAATTCCATATTTTTTGATAGCTGCATTAAAAGCCAACAATGTATTTTCCGTCGTGGCATTGCTGAAATATTCAGCATGTACAATATATCTGCTGTGGTCATCAATGAATGCAATTAATTGCATTCCTGTAAATGGACAAGTTGTCCAATCAGTATGCCAAAGCATATTTGGCTTTGGCCATTCATACTTCACAAATTTTATTTGACTTGGTCTTTTACGTTTATTCATTCTAAAGCCATATCTATTGAAGACTTTTTGAATTTGACGTTCAGAAACGTCAAATCCTACTTTTCGAAGTTCCAACCAAGTTTTATGTGATCCAAATTTGTACAATCCCCAATGTTTAACAACTTCCAAATCAAATTTTTTATTGATTTGAATTGGTATTCTACCAATTGCTTTGTTCTCTAATCCTTCCCATCCTTCTTTCTTATAACGCTCTAACCAACGGTAGAGCGTTTTTCGTGGAACCTTTCGGTTCCTTGAAATTTCAGTAATGGGAGTTATTTTGCCAAGCATTTGCTTGACATACCATCTCTTTTTTCGTAAGCTGTATGCCATTTGTTTCCTCCATTTTGGAGAAACCAACCATACAGATATTTGTTACTGTGACAGAATTATGATTCAGCACAA
>JBDRLP010000048.1:0-6085 GCA_043812975.1 Candidatus Iainarchaeum sp.
TGGTTTTTCAAAAAAAGAAACTGGTTTTAAAAAAATATAAATACTTCTGCCGGAAATTCTTCTTGTTGCAAGTAATATTTCAAAACCAAGTAAATCGGAATTGTAGTATGTATTCTTTGGCGAAATCTTTTTGAGTTTGAACAATGATTCTGAGAAAAAACCCTAACTAAATAGGTATTCTTAAATTAGAGTTTTGCGTTAGTTTTTGTTATGAAAATTTGGGTTATTCTTCTTTTAATTGTATTCTTGTTTTTTAGTGGTTGCACTCAATCACCAGAACCTCCGCAGGAAACTTGCGGTAATAAAATTTGTGATAAGGATCTTGGAGAAAACATTAAGAATTGTCCAAGCGATTGTGAATTAGATGATAAGCCAAAGTGCGGAAATGGGGTTTGTGATGATAAAGAAGATTGGAAGTCTTGTCCTGCAGATTGTGACAAACCTGAAAAACCACCAAAGCCAACTTGCGGAGACAATATTTGTTCTTCGAATGAAACCTGTTCTTCATGCCAAGCTGATTGTGGGAAATGTCCGATTGACCCAACAGAAATATGCGGAGATGACGTCTGCGATACAGGAGAATCCTGTTCAACGTGCTCTGAGGATTGTGGAACCTGTCCTGTTGCAAGTGGAGAAAGCCACTTGGGAACAGGAGGAGTAGTCTCTCTATCTAATGTTTTTAAGAATGCAAGAATTGAGCTATTTGATCCTCAAGGTTGGAAACCGAATAAAGGAGGAACTTGGATTGATACTTGTGAAGAATTCTGCAATGCAGATTGTAAACAGGATAAAGTTTATTGTGATTTCAGTAGCCAAAGTGAATTAGAAAGATATTGGGAAGAAAAAACTCTTGAAGTTTACAATAGATTTGAATCCCCAATAGCAACAATACACGTTGGAGATTATTTGGATAATGGTGCAGCATATCCTGAGGGACATGAACAAGAGTATATTGATTTTGTTGAAGTGTTGGTTTCACAATATAGTGATAAAATAAAATATTGGACAATCCAAAATGAAGTGGAAAACCCAAGGTTTTGGCAGGGGAATATGGAAGGTTATTCTAATCTGGTTGAACTAGGATCTCAGACAATTAAAAGTAAATGTCCAGATTGCAAAGTAGGGATTGGGCTTTCATTTTTATATACTCCTCCAGGAAAAAGAACTGATATTATGTCGCTACAAGGGGTTTGTAGTCATTATGATTTTATTGATGCGCATGTTTATCCTGATAACTGGAGCCAGATTGATGAATATGATAGTATTGTGATTGATTGGAAAGATTGGTTAGCTGAAGAAGGTTGCAGTGAAAAAGAATTCATCTCACTTGAAACAGGACTTTGGGGTCAAAAATCTTCAGGAGGTATTGGGGGAAGTGAAGTAAAGCAAGCTCAGGATGCCGTGAAAATCAGTGCAATATTGATGAATCTTGGTTTTTCAAAAATCTCTTGGAATCCATGTGACGCCCCTGATTCTGAATGGGGCTCCAAATTTGATTATATTGGAATGCTTGAACAGGATTGTTCTACAAAAAAAGAAGAGTATTACTCATTAAAGAACATGGTTGAAAAAGTCGACGTATTTTCTTCATCAACTAAAATAGCTGATAACCAATATAAATTCAAGGTAGATGGAAACGATGTTTATGTTCTATGGTGCGAAACAGGTTCTTGTTCAGTGCCTTCTGAAATCTCAGGAACAGTTACAGTAACAGATTATTTAGGGAACGAAGAAACTAAAGATGCTTCTGGAATTACGTTAACTGATAGTCCGATTTTCGTTGAGTAATTTAAAAATTAATTTTTCTGAGTTTGAACAAGGAATAAGATTTAATAATTGGTTCACTCTTCATTCAATTCAAATGGATAAAAAAACTATTCTGCGTTTGTTGCTTGTTCCTGTTATTCTCTATGCACTTTATACTCTTGAATTGCCATTTGAAATAATTGCGGTTCTTGGCGTGCTTTACATTGCTTTGATTCTTCTTCGTGGAAAAATCTGGCGTACTGTGGAGAGAGCAATAGAAAAATATCTTCCGTTTACCAAAACCTGGTCGGACTGGAAACAAAAACTATTACTCATACTATTTTTCATTATCCTATATTTTGTTCTGAAACAAGTAATTTACTTTCTTTTAGGGTTTGTTGGAATAAATTTAGAAGAAATATTGCTGTCTGCTGTAAACAAATTATAATATTTATGCGGCAAAAAAACCTAAGGCTTGATAAAAAGATTCAGGGGCTAAGCATACTATTAAATAATTTAAAAACCAATTCCTTTTATGCTAACACCCCATAAAAAGGCTCAAGGTTCTTTGGAGTATTTGCTCGGTATTGGTGGCTTGGTTCTTGTTGCCGCAATAGTTGTTGTGTTAGTAATGAGTATGTCTCAAACAGGAACTGAAAACCTTGATGGTGCGAGTGCGTTTGATAGATTAGAAGAGCTTGGAGGTTCTTCAATAATAAATAATCCTATTGGAGATACGGATCCGCTAGGTGGATCTGTTTCTTTTTTAGGACTTGCAGATCTTGACAATACTCCTTCAGGCGCTGACTGGAGCTTGGAAAGCATTGCGTGTGATGAGTTAATGCTTTGCACTATTGTCATCAGTGGCATTCCTTCAAATCCGCTGGAAATTAAAAGTGAAGAGGTAAGGGTTTACATTAACCCTTACACAGAATGTGATTTAAGCCAAGAAACTGTAACTGTTTGTCTTGATGAGCTCACCTGCCAAACCGCGATAGTTGACGTTTATACTTGTGATATTGATTTGAGTGTACCCCAAGGATTCTTTTCAGCTAATCTTGTTATTCCCAATACTGTTTTGTTGGAAGATTCTGATTTAACAACAATTACAATTTCAGGAGGTGGTGTTTCAGCTACTGCTGAGTTGGAAAAAACAGTTTCTATTGAATCATCCAGCTCTACACAATTTAATGTTGAATTTGGAAGCGTATCCTTAAGCAATATTGGCTCAATTGAAGATTGGCGAACTGTTTTATTAAACAAAAATTTTACAAACCCAGTTGTAATTGCCAAACCTCTTAGTTTTAATGGCTGGAACCCAGGGCATTTAAGAATTAAGAATGTTACACAAAATTCTTTTGACATCAAGCTTGAGGAATGGAACTATCTTGATATCTGGCATACTAATGAAGAAGTTCATTATGTGGTAATGGAAGCAGGGCTTCATGATATTGGAGGTAAAAAAGTTTTGGTTGGGAAGACTGGTGTGGCAGTGGATCATACTTGGAGCACTATATCACTTCCGAATTTGCAAAACCCAGTTGTCCTTACTCAAAGCCAGACTTATTATGGGGGACATCAGATTGTTACACGAAACAATAATGTTTCTTCCACTGGTTTTAAGGTTAGGGTTCAGGAAGAGGAAGGTATGGATCAGTGGCATACTCTTGAAGACATAGGGTATATTGCTGTTGAAGAGGGATCTTATCCTGAATTTTATGCTGAAATCGTGACTGGGCTTAACCATGATTTCAAAACATTGACTTTTAATCATCCGGCTCCAAGGAATGCAAAGTTTGTTGCTGATATGTTTACAACTAATGGAACTAATCCAGCTGGACTAAGATTCACTAATAAGATTGATGGGCTTGACTCCTTCCAAGTTGACGTGAAAGTTGAGGAAGAACAATCAGTTGATGATGAAATGTATCACGTTCTAGAAGATATATCGTTTATTGTTAACAGTGATGAAATCTCAAGTTCAGTGTGTGAAAAAGCTTATTGTGATTCATATTTGGAGCCACCTTCAACCTTAGAGGAATATCATGACTGTCTCAATAGTTGCGTTGAATCTTATATTGAGGTTCCATATATGGGGACGTCTGATTCTGTTTTCCTTAGTAATGGAGAAGTGCAGAATGCTGATGTTTTTGTTCCAAAATATGAAATTACTAATGAAAACTCAAAAAGGCCGGCAGTAATAATTTATCATTGGGGTGCCTGGTTTTATCCGGAGCATGAGAAAAAGTATTGGGTTTTTCAGGCAAAACAATTAGCTGAACAGGAAGACATGGTTGTTATTGTGCCTAATTTCAGGCTTGTGAACATGCTTCGTGAGGCAAAGGATAAGATAGCTGACGAATTTTGCGCTACAACTGGGAATGGAAGACTGGAGCTAAGAGACTTTTTATGTCCATTCAAAGAAATTTTCAGGAGTCTGCTTGAGGACCTTTTAAATTCAGGAAATCTCTTTGAGGGGGATTCGGTAAAGTATAGTTATGTTTTGGACCGATATTTGGCTGAGCATGAAAGGACTCCTTATCTTGATGGGATTAATGTTCTAGACAAGCCAAAAAATAAGTTGAGTGACCTGATTGTGGATACTGAAAATATTATTCTGTGGGCTCGTGGAGAAAGAAATTTGAACGGAAAAAACATTTCGCAGGAATTCAATATTGATCCAGACAAAATTTGTATTATTGGCAATTCAGCAGGAGGTCATTTATCTGCAATGACTGGTTCCAAGGTTAGTGTCAGACCAAAAATTCAGTGTGTGGTTGACTTTTATGGTCCAACAGAACTTCATAGGATGTTTGGAATGGCTGAAGGAGAGTTCTGGGCAGACTTCACCAAAAACAAATTAAAATTACCTTTGAATGATGCCCCTGCATTTTTGTTGACTCTGCTTAGGCTTCTTGGCAATGCTGTTAACTTTGAGATAGTTGATTCTAATGACCAATTAAATGCTGGTTTATTAATGAGTGCACTGCTTGACGTCGATGATGCACAGATTATTGAACAATGGGGTGGCGAAATCTTTGTTGGAGCACCAAATACTCCTGCAAACAGAGCCTTGTTTGATCAGGTTTCTCCATTGAATGAAGTAAGGGACAATCCTGTTTCTGGTTTGGATCCATTCTTAATAATCCATGGCGGTGAATCTGATGAGATGGTTCCAACAAACCAATCTAAAAGATTCTTCAGAGAACTGATAAAGAAGAGAGGTTTTCCAAATAGTGCTGAGGTTGTTGTCGGCATAGCGGAGAGAGAATTGCAAGAGCCTTCTACTGGTGCTGTTCTGATTGAAGTTGAAAGTCCAGGTGGAATCAAGGATTACTTATACTTGATCAGGGACACAGGTCACTTTTTTGTAAACATTGAAGAAGAATCGCTTTATGCTGTTGGATCAGTTTTTTATTATGAAGCAAAAGCCTGGAAATTTACTAAAAACTTCATCAAGCAACATCTAAATGACGAAGATGTGTTTCCTGAAAAAGGTTCTCCTCTAGAAGGAGAAGGATATTCTTTCCTACAGTATAGTTCTGTTCCTTCATGTGGCAATGACCTTTGTGAGCAGGGAGAAACAAGCTTTTGTTCATTGGATTGTGGTAAGGGAGTTCCGTTCTTCAGGCTTTTCAATGAGTATTATATAGACCACTTTTACACTGCCAGTGCTACTGAAAGGGATTATGATGGTGCTTTATCATATAATCAAGAAGGGATTGTAAGCTATATTTACGAAACACAGGAACCAGGAACAGTTCCTCTTTACAGGATGTGGAATGGTTCTTCTGGAAATGAAGATCACTTTTATACTGCTGATTTTGCTGAAAGGAATAGGGTTATTGCGACTTATGCGGGTTATGGGGCGGGTGCTTCAAGTCATGGTTATGCTGATGAGGGAATAGCAGGTTATATTTATCCTGATAATTTCCACCCAAGTGGAACAGTTCCTCTTTACAGGCTTTGGAAAGGTGATTTTGGAGGCCGAGACCACTTTTACACTACTAATTTGGAAGAAAGAAATATTGCGATTTCAAACGGTTATCATGACGAAGGGATAACTGGTTATGTATGGCCAATCTGATTTTGGTAAAAGCCAATCCTTAAATGCTTTTTGAAATATAAAAAAGAATAATTATATTCTCTGAATGGGTAAACTATTCATGGAAGAATCTGATTTTAAGAAAAAACTAAACCCTGAACAATACAAGGTTTTGCGAGAAAAAGGAACAGAAGCCCCTTTCACAGGAAAATACGATAACCACAAGGAAAAAGGCATGTATCATTGTGCTGCCTGCGGACAGGAACTTTTTGATTCCAAAACAAAATTTGATTC
>JBDRLP010000049.1:0-20878 GCA_043812975.1 Candidatus Iainarchaeum sp.
AATGATAAACAATCGCTTTTGGATTAAAAACAAGTTTTTTCCCCAGCTTGGCCAATTTATAACTCAGTTCAGGATCCTCTCCTGATGCCTTTGGAAAAGATTCATCAAAACCGCCCACCTCCAAATAATCTTTTTTTCTATATCCAGCAGAATAACTCCCAATCCAATCAAGTGTTTCTGATTTTCTTTTCATTCTGTCATACCTTTCCTCAATTTCAATCTGATTGAACCTGGCGGTTATTGATTTTTGTTTTGTATTATAAGCCCCCTGAACCCCGATAATTTCTTTATGCTTAAATGGGGCAGTCATTTCTTTCAGCCAGTTTTGTTCAGGAACACAATCAGCATCAGTAAAAACAAGAATATCCCCTTTTGCATTCTTTGCACCAAGGTTCCTTGCTTTTGCAGGTCCAGAATTTTTTTGTTTTAAAACAACTGCACCCAATTCTTCTGCTGCATCTGATGTTTCATCTTTAGACCCATCATCAACAACAATAATCTCAAAAGGTTCTGAGAAATCCTGATTTCGAATTGCTTCTATACAGTTCCCGATTGTTTTTTCACTATTATAAGCAGGTATTATCACACTGATTTTCATTTAGTTTTCACAGCCTTTACAATCATCTGTTCCTGTAAGCTTCTTGGCAACAAATAATGTACTATTTTTCTGAATAGAAAACTCCATTTGTTCCGGCTTCCATAACAGTTTTCATCACTGTACGGTTGGCAAAAAAACTTTTCAACTTTTAACCCGTTCTTTTTCAAAAGTTTTTCAAGTTGAGGATAATTAAACAAATTAATATGAATCGGAGTTTCGTATGATTTAAAAATTCTGTTCACAAGACTTTTTCTGTTTGGAGTCGTCAAAACTAGTGACCCGTTTTTTCTCAACACTCTATTTGTTTCTTTCAAAAAAAGTTCGGGCTTTTCAAGATGTTCTATTAATTCACCGGCAAAAACCGAATCAAATTCATTTTCTTCGAAAGGTATTTTCTCAGCACTTGCATTTTTGTAATTAGGTGTGTTTTTCTTTGTTTCAATATCGATTCCAAAAATATTTTCTTTTCCAAATTTTTCAATAAACTTTTGATGTATGCCGCCTACACTATAACCAATATCTAAAATCTTCCCGTTAAGGTTTTTCAAGGCAAATTCGACTCTTTCCATTTGAACACGTTCACTTTACCTGCTTTTCAGCAGCTTTCTTTTTTAATGAATCAATATCGAATAAGTACTTTAAGAATGTTCTTCCGCCTTTCAAAAGACGCGGAGCTTCTTCAGGTCTCGTCAAAGCAAGTTTGAGTCTCCCGAGTATATATGAGGGGCGCATATAGAATTCATTTCTTGCCCAGTCACAACCTGCAACAAGTTCTTCAGGCGAAAGATCTTCTGTGTGAATAATTGTATTATGAGTTCCATCTTCCTTCAACCATTCACTCCATCTTTCAGTGGTTAAATAATTGTTTTGCTGTGCCCATTTGAATGCTTCTGTTCCAGGGTAAACCATTAAAGGAAAGAATTGTGCGGTATCAGGCTCTAATTTTTTTGCCCATTCAACTGTTTTTTTGATTGTTTCCTTTGTTTCTCCTCTGTTACCAAGCATGAAGCATCCGTGCACGAGTATTTTTGCTTTTTTAGAATCTTCCATAAACTGTTCAATCTTTTCGATTTTTGTGCCTTTCTTAATATTATTGAGAATGCTTTGGTCTGCACTTTCAAAACCAACACACATCAATCTACAACCTGCTTTTTTCATCCATTGCATGGTTTCCAAATCAATATCTGCTCTTGAGTTGCAGGTCCACTTGATTTTCAATTTGCGTTTAATTATTTCTTTGCAAAGCTGAATGGTTCTTTCTTTGTCTTGTGTAAGTGTGTCATCCTCAATCATAATGTCTTTTACTTGTGGCGTGTTTTTGATAATCCACTCAAATTCATCCACGACATTGTTCACGCTTCTTGGTCTGTACCCTCTGCCGGTTAGGGTTTGGGGCCACAAACAAAAAGTGCAACGATATTTGCAGCCTCTTCCAGTAATAATCGTTATCTCTGGAAAAAGAACACTTGGGTAAAAATAATCTTCAACTTTCAAATGTTTCTTGTATACTTCACTCACGAATGGCATTTTATCAAGTTCAGGCGGTTCTATTGGAGGCATGTCTGGGTTGTTTACAATTTTTTCTGTACTTCTGTAGCTCAAACCATTTACTTTGCTCAATGGGGTTTTATCTTTGAGTGCTTTTGCGAGATCTCTTACAATAAAATCAAATTCGCCTCTTGCAATTGCATCTACTTGGTTGCTTTCTTTCAGAGTTTCTTCAGGCAAAACACCAACATGCGTACCAACCATTAATGCAAATGCTTTTGGGTTTACTTCTTTTAATGATTCAACAACTTTCAAATCAACTTCGTAAGATGCAGTGGAAGAATCAACAACCATCAAATCAGGATTCCATTCCTTAACTAGCTCGATGACATCCTCAATACTTTTCCCCGTAGCAGGAGCATCAATTAGTTTTACCTCAAATCCTTCTTGTTCAAGAACCCCTGTTGTGTAAGCCATCCAAATTGGGAAGTAAATACAACCACCTTTGCTGATAGCCGGGCTTCTGGATGTTCTTGAGAACTTGTAAAGGAACGGTGGGTTTAACATCAATACTTTCATCTTTTTCACCAAAAACAAAACAATGGAATTTTAGTTATTTAATTGTTATTAATTGTTAATTTGCAGTTATAAAGGCGTTTTTGGTACAAATACCAGTTCACTTGTTTTCCCCAACAAACTTGTTAACTCTTAATAATTCGTCAAAGGAACCAGCGTCAAGCCATTCTTCTTTAAGTTTGCTGGCCTTCAAAGAACCCTCTTTTATGTAGAAGTTATGCAGGTCGCTAATCTCAAGTTCACCTCTTGCACTTGGTTTTAGGCCTTTAATTAATTCAAACACGTGTGAAGTGTACATGTAAACCCCAATAGCAACCCAATTTGTCGGAGGATTCTTTGGTTTTTCAACAACCTCAATAACATTTTCCCCATCAAGCACAGCTACTCCTGCTTTTGAGGCCTCTTCTTTTGTTGTTTCGTAAATTAAAATCCTTGATTTTTCTTTTCCTTTATCAAATTCTTCCACAAACGGTTTTATATTTTCAAAAAGAATATTATCCCCATTAATTGAAACAAATTTATCTTTGCCAACAAATTCTTTTGCAAGACCAATTGCCTGTGGCAATCCTCCAGCTTCATCCTGAACTCTAAAAGTAAAATTTACTCCAAAATCTTTTCCTGAACCGAGCAGTCCAAAAATTGATCCTGCGTGATGAGTTCCTGTAATAACAAGAATATCTTTTATTCCAGCATCCTTCAAAGTCTGAATTGGATAATAAATCATTGGCTTGTCATAAATTGGAAGCAAGTGTTTGTTTGTTGTTGCAGTTAATGGAAGTAATCTTGATCCTGTTCCGCCTGCCAGAATAACCCCTTTCATTTTTTCACTCCTTTTTTGCTCATTCTAGATTGTTGTTTTTCAAATAATATAATAGATATTGATTCAAATAATGGAATAGAAAGGTGAAAACAGTGAATTGTTTCATCTAAATGAAAAATTCTTTTAAGAGTCTCAGGAGTATATGGTCTTATATGATCGGGCTGATCCCAAAAATGAACGCTAGGGTAAGGGGTTATTATGCAGACATATTTTTTTGAAAGTCCGAATAATTCTTCTGCAAATTTTTCTGGTTCTTTCAGGTGTTCAATAACATGTGCTGAATAAACCAAATCAAAACTATTTTTTTTGAGATTATTTTTAAAAATATCCATTTTTATAATATCTTTTCTTGTAGGCGCAAGATCAATAGCGGTTACTTTTTTCCCTCTTGATTCAAAATAATCTATCATTTTTCCGTTTCCTGAGCCTACATCTAAAACTGTTTTGAAATCAAGTCCTCTAAAAAGTGAATCATAAAAAAGTGTATCAATTAATTTTTGTCTTAAAGACATTATTTGTCACCTTTCAATGGTTTCCACCACCACTCATTTTGTTTATACCAATCAACTGTTTCTTTTAATCCTTCTTCGAAATTCTTTTCTGGTTTCCATCCAAGCACCTCGAGTTTTGAACTGTTTAAGCTATACCTAAGATCATGCCCTTTTCTATCCTCAACATGTTCAATCATTTCATTCCCTTTACCCATTGCTTTGAGAATTCTTTTTGTCAATTCAATATTGCTTAATTCATTACCGCCATCTACATTGTAAATTTCTCCTTTTTTTCCTTTCTCTCCTGCAGTTAATATTCCTCTGCAGTTATCCTCAACAAAAAGCCAGTCTCGAATATTTTCTCCAGTGCCATATAGAGGAACTTTTTTTCCTTCCATCAAATTAGTTACAAACAATGGAATCACTTTTTCAGGATACTGATATGGTCCATAATTATTTGAACTTCGGGTAACAACAATATCCATCTCGTAAGTGTTAGCGTAACTCAAAGCAAGAAGGTCGCTTGCTGCCTTGGATGCAGAGTAAGGATTTCTTGGTTCTAAAATATCTTTTTCAGTACTCTTGCCTGTTTCCACCGAACCATAAACTTCATCAGTGGAGACATGAACAAATCTCTCAATGTTTTGTTCTCTTGCAACATCGAGCAAAGTTTTTGTCCCATAAACATTAGTTTTGATGAAAGGATCTGAATCATTAATTGAATTATCAACATGGCTTTCTGCAGCAAAATGGAAAACAGTATCAATTCCGTCCATTGCTTTTTCAACATCTTTCTTGATTGTAATGTCGCCTTTTACAAAAGTATATCTTTTATTATCTGCAATATCCTTAAGATTTTTCGGGTTTCCCGCATAAGTAAGCAAATCCAGATTAACTATTTCATAATCTGTTTCTTTCAGGAGCATTCTTATAAAATTGCTTCCAATAAAACCGCAACCGCCAGTAACCAATACCTTCATAATAACCAAATAGCCTAGTTAACATTAAAAATAGTTCAAATGAGCTTTAAAATATAGTTGGTGCAATTTTAGATTTGTTATATTACTATTAAGATTAAAAATTGTTTTCAATCTGATTTAATGTTATGATTCCGATTTCGAAACCTTTTCTTGAGGGAAATGAATTAAAATATGTTACTGAGGCAGTTGAATCAAACTGGGTTTCATCAATAGGAAAGTACATTCCTTTGTTTGAAGAAAGTTTTGCTTCTTTTATAGGTTCTAAATTCGGAGTTGCTGTTTCGAATGGCACGGTTGCACTTCATTTAGGTCTTGAAGCTCTTGGTATTGGAAAAGGTGATGAGGTTATTGTGCCTGATTTGACTTTTGTTGCTTCGCCAAATTCTATTATTTACACTGGCGCCAAGCCGGTTTTTGCCGATGTTTCAAAAGAAAACTGGAACATTGATCCTGAAGCAATAAGAAAGAAAATAACAAAAAAAACCAAAGCAATAATGCCGGTTCATCTTTATGGTGCTCCGTGTAAAATGGATGAAATAATGGAAATCGCAAACGAAAATGATTTGAAAGTTATTGAGGATTGTGCAGAGTCCCATGGTGCAGAATTTAATGGGAAAAAATTGGGTTCTTTTGGCGACTGTGGTACCTTCAGCTTTTACGGAAATAAGATAATGACTTCTGGTGAAGGTGGTATTGTTACAACTAACAATGAGGAGCTTACTGAAAAAATGATGCTACTTCGCGACCATGCCATGAGCAAAAAAAAGAGATATTGGCATGAAGTAGTAGGATTTAATTACCGAATTACAAATCTCCAGGCTGCCATTGGTCTTGCACAAACTGAAAAAATAAATTTTCTTATTGAAAGAAGAGCTGAGATTGCAGAGAAATATAATTCTTTGCTTAAAGATGTAAAAGGCATTACTCTTCAGAAAGAAATCCCAAATACAAAAAATGTCTGCTGGCTTTATTCTGTTTTGATTGAAGATGAATTCGGAAAAAGCAGGAATGAAGTAATGAAACTTCTTGCCGAAAAGGGAATTGACTCAAGGCCGTTTTTTTATCCTTGCCATACAATGCCCCCCTACAAGAAAAAAGAATCTTTTCCAATAAGCGAAAATCTTTCTTTGAAAGGAATGAACTTACCAACCTTTATAGGGTTGAAGGACGAGGAAATAGAGTTTATTGCAGATACAATTATTTCTCTTAAGGAATAGAATTTAATTAGTAATTTATTTTCCTTTAAATTTGGCTAAGTTTTTATAATGTCTATGCAATATTTTTAGTATAAGTTTTTATTGAAGTGATTAGAATGGGTGTGCAGGTTGGAATATTAAGCAATTTTTTGCTGAGGCAAAGAAATTCACTTGCGGCCAAATATGTTAAAGGAAAAATGCTGGATGTTGGCTGTAATGAAGGTGAATTTCGAAAATTCATTTTGCCAAATACTAATTATTTTGGAATAGATATTAACCCTAAACCAAAAAAAGTAAATTTTCCTTTTAAACAATTGAGTGTGGAAAATAATTTAGAACAACTCGGGAAATTTGATTCAGTAACATTAATAGCACTGATTGAACATTTAAAAAAACCAGAAAAAGCAATTAAAAATGTTCACAAAATCCTGAACAAAAAAGGAAGAATAATAATAACAACTCCGTCAAAAATCGGTGATAAAATCCATTCTATTACTAGTACTATTGGTCTAGTTTCAAAATTTGCAGCTGAGGATCATCAAAAGATTTTTTCCCTTGAAGAATTGGAGTTTCTTCTGAAAAACCAAGGATTTAAGATTATTGAATCAAAAACATTTTTTTTTGGTTTAAATTTATTAGTAGTCGGAGAAATCGAATAATCTGATTTGAACCAATTATTTTAAATAATTGGATTTATACTATTATTCTAGGTTGGTTAGTGGATTTCAATGGAACTTGTAATAACAATCCCTGCATATAATGAGGAAAAATCTGTCGGAAATGTAATTTCTGAAATCCCTTCAAAAATAAAAGGAATAAATAAAATCACTGTTTTGGTTATTGATGACGGTTCAACTGACCAAACAGTAAAAGTTGCTTGTGAAAAAAAAGCAGTTGTTATTTCTAACAAAGTCAATAAAGGTCTGGCTTTCAGTTTCAAAAGAGGTCTTGAAACAGCTCTTTCTATGGGTGCTGATATAATAGTAAATACTGATGCAGATTTTCAGTATAATCAAAAACAAATTCCTTTGCTTGTTGAACCGATTTTAAGCGGTGAAGCGGATCTTGTTCTTGGTTCAAGGTTTAAGGGTTCTATAGAAGAAATGCCGATACAAAAAAAATTTGGAAATATTTTTGCTTCAAAAGTGCTGAGTTTTTTGTGCGGAAAAAAAATCTCCGATGGTCAGACAGGATTCAGGGCTTTTAGCAGAGAGGCAGCATCAAGAATTAATCTTTTTTCTAATTATACTTACACTCAGGAGAGTATTCTTCAGGCGATTGATAAGGGGATTCATATAAAGGAAGTGCCTGTCGATTTCAGAAAAAGGAACGGAGAATCAAGACTTATTTCAAATATTTGGGTTTATGCATTCAACTCAGTAAAAATGATTTTTTATTATTTCCTTTATTACAAACCAATGAAGCTATTTGCGATTCTTTCAATTGGTGTTTTACTAATTGGTTTGAATTTTGGTTTAAAAGTCATGGCTCATTATTTACAAACAGGTTTGGTTTCCCCATATATCCCAAGTGCGGGAATATTTGCTTTTTCAATAATCTTAAGTGCCCAACTAATTTTATTTGGTTTACTTTCCGAATCACAAAAAGTCAATAGGCATGTTAATGAAGAGCTTCTTTATCTTCAGAAAATAAAAAAATGAATTTAGAAAAATGAGTTCATTTCATTGATTCTTTTAAAATAATTAACCCTGCAATTGAGTAATCAAACAGAACTGAAATTAAAGCTGCAGAACCTGCAATTTCAATAGGGATTCCTTGTAAGCCTAAAAGATAAATGAACATTCCTTCTCTGAAACCAAGCCCTGAGAAAGTTATTGGTATTAGAGAAACGATTGTGCCGATTGTCACAATAAAAATAAGTGCAAAGAAATCAATCCCGAGGCCGAATCCGTTCAGTATAAAGTAAAAAACTAGTGTTTGTAATGCAATTCTTAAGAGTGTAAGAAAAAAGTTCAATAAGAGTGAAACCTTGTTTGAATAAACTTTTTTCAGAGGTTTTGAAAATTTAATGAACTGCTGTGAAATTTTTTCAGGCAGATATTTTTCCGCTAATCCAAGTCCAAATTCCAATGATGCTACTATGATGCCTACCCATAACAAAATTAGAAAAATTACTGTGCTGTTTAACTCGCTAGTTGTAAGAAATAATATACCAATCGTGCTGATTGCAAGAATAATAAGCAAGGTTAACGCTTTGTCCATAGTTACAATTGCTATTCCTTCCCCAAGCGAAAAACTATTTTTTTTCAGCATTGAACCGTATGAAAAATCCCCAAGTTTGCCCGGTAAAACAAAACCAATAGCCCATGCAACATAAGAGTAACGAAACACTTCTGAAAATTTCACATCCCCTATATTTTTTGTTAAAATGAAAAGGTTAATCGCATTTATTATCAGTATTAAAGCAAAAATTAAAATCATCCAGAATAGCACTAAAAAATTAAAGTCTTTTAAAGAACCAATGATTTTCTCAAAGCCAATGAGGTTAAACACAATAGCCAGAATTATAATGCTGAACAAAAGCTTCACATTTCTGGGGATTGAGATTCCTTTTATTTTTTCAAAAATATCTTTTCTTTTTCCACGTTCCATTTTAGATCTTCCCTTTCCTTTAACATCTCTTTCCTGAATTTTTCAAAAAGATTTTTTTCATAAAATTCATTAATTGCATTTGCAATTGCTCTGGAATCTTTTGGTTTCACAAGCAAGCCGTTTTTCCCGCTTTTTATGAGATCCTTGTTTCCACCGACATCTGTTGAAATGACAGGCGTTCCAAAACCGATTGCCATCTGTATAATGCCGGATTGTGTCGAAGAAATATAAGGTAGAACAACAGCGTCAGTTTTGCTGAAGAATCCATATACTTCATCATCACTGACATACCTGTCCGCAATATCAACACTGTTTTCCAGTTTGAGTTTCTTTATTTTTGTTATATATTCATTTTTGTCCTGCCAGAACTCCCCCACAATCATAAGCTTGATTTTTGGATTCTGTTTAATTATTTCAGGCATTGCATCTAAAAGAAAATGAAGTCCTTTGTATTTTCTGACAAACCCAAAAAACATTATGTTGTTGCTGATTTTTCTTTCTCTGGTTTTTTCCTCGCCGAAATATTCTGAATAAGCAGGTTCCGGTAAAAAATTCACCTCTGCCTCTTTTTTCATCTGCAATATTATTTTCTTATCTGAATTTGAAAGCGTAATAAAATAATCTATCGGAAAAAACATTATTCTTGTGAGGAAATCATGCATTGGATTTTTTTCGTGCGGTACAGCATTCTGAATAACCATGGATATTTTTGCCTTTGTGAAAAGCTTTGCCAAAACAGCAATTGTAAAATATGCAGGTGTAAAAAAAGTATGCCACCACTGGAAGGTAACCCGATCCGGCTTTTCCTTGAGAATTATCCAGAAAACTCTTATCCAGCTTAATGGATTGATTGAATCAAGTTCACGCCTGACTGTGAAATCCATAATTTTGTTTTCCTTGTTGTTTGTTTCTTGAAATTTCCCAGGATAAAGCGTTTTCGGAAACAGCCTTGAAAAACTTACTGCAATAAGCTCATTGTTCTTTGAAATATTTTTGCAGAGAATATAATTGGAATGTGCTATTCCTCCTCTGTAAGGCGGAAGCGGACCTATTATCATAACTTTCATTTAATTGACTCCTTATTTTTTGTGAGCAGAACAATGTAAGTAGGAAAGATAATGTTCATTTTTTCAAGAATTACTCTTGGAATAATTTTTCCAAGGAATTGTATGCTCTTCCACATGTCCAGCTTGAATTTTTTTGGATTGATTATAACATCAATTGTCAGATTTCTAATCCTGAATTTTTTTGTCAAGCTAACTATTTCAGCATAACTAATATTGTTAACCTCTGGATCCCTCTGTTCTTTTCCAATAATCCAGTATTTATTAGGGGTTGCCATATAACACACGCCGTTTTTTTTAAGCACTCTGAAAATTTCTTCACAATGAGTTGCCTGTTCTTTTTTTGGTATGTGTTCAATTACGTGATTGGAAACAATTACATCAAACTTTTCTTTCTCAAACGGAATCTTTGCATTTTTCACTCTGGTAAATGTGTATCCTTGCTTTACAATTCGGTCATCAGCAATATCAATGCTTTTCACGGTTTTTGAGTTTTTGGAAAGTTCACGTGCAATAACGCCTGAGCCTGTTCCAATATCAAGAACATTGCATTTATCGAGGCCCTTGATTGTTTTCAGCACGGCAATTATTTTTCCTGCTTTTTTCAGGTTGTGCTCTTCATCAATTTCAGCATGGGTTTTTGACATTTTCATAATTTCACCAGTTTAATTAACTAATATTGTTAATTATATTCATACTATATTGTTTACACATTTATTGTTTGTGGTTTATTCATAATATTGTTAGAAAGGTGATTTTGCTTGAGAAAGGTTTCTGTTGGGGATTTTAAGATAGATAAAGATATGAAAAAAGCAGTTATGGAAACCCTTGATGCTGAAATGATTTCTGAAGGTAAAAAAGTCGAAGAGTTTGAATCTAAATGGGCGGATTATATTGGCACAAAACACTGTGTTTTAACCAATACAGGAACATCTGCTTTAATGGCAGGATTGACTGCTATTAGATATAAGGAAAAGATTCCTGAAGGAAATAAAGTTATTACTTCACCACTCACATATATTGCCACTGCAAATGCGGTTGTTACTTCCAAATTAGAACCTGTTTTTGTTGATGTTGATAAAAAAACTTTTGGCATAACTCCTGAAAATATAGCAACTTTTCTTGAAGAACAGGATTCAACTAAGGATATTTCAATTATAATGCCGGTACATTTGATGGGTTATGTTTGCGACATGGAAAAAATAAATAAAATAGGAAAAAAGTACGGGTTATCTGTTGTTGAGGATTCTTGTCAGGCGCATGGAACAAAAATTGGGGAAAAAAGAGCAGGTAATAATTCATTAATGTCATTTTTTTCATTCCACATTGCTCATAATATTCAGGTTGGAGAAATGGGTTGTGTTAATACAAATAATTCCGAGATAGATGCTCTTGTGAGGAAAATAAAATCCAATGGAAGACGTTCTGATCAACTTGATGACCGGTTCTTTCATGACCTTATTGGCTATAATTTCAAAACAGTTGAACTATTAGCTGCTATTGGAGTTGTTCAGCTGAAAAAAGCTGATGAGATATTCAAAAAAAGATCGGAGAATGTGAAATATCTTAATGAAGAACTTGAATCATTAAACAATGATTTACAGCTTCCTGAATATTCAAAAGACGTGAGCTACCTTGCTTACCCTATTATACTAAAAAATCGGAAAAAAATTTCAAGAAATAAACTTATGCAAGACCTTGCTTCTTTTGGTGTTGAATCAAGACCTTTATTCGGTTCAATTCCTACACAACAGCCTGCTTATGCACATTTAAAGAAGAAATATAGCGGAGTGCTTCCGAATTCTGATTATCTTGGAGCTAATGGCATTTATGTCGGGTGCCACCAGTTCCTAACAAGGGAAGACCTTAATCAAATTGTCAGTTCTCTGAAAAAAATATTTGCAAAATAAATTGCACAAATTCAAATTAGCAATTTTCCGAATCTTAAACTTCCAATAAATCTGCTTAACTTTACTGCCAGCATATACCCAACTCCGCCTATAATTATTATTGCTGTGTGTAACGGGCTTTTGTTTTCCAAAAAAGTAATACCTCTAGGAGAACTCAAATTCATTTTTTCCCCTTTTTCCCAGGTGCCTGTTGCAACTCTGAAATCCTGTATTGGATCAACAAGAAACCCATGTTTTATATGCAAAAATTCTTCACAAACTTTTGTAGGGTGCTTTTTGTAAAGAAGTACATCATTCTGGTGGTAATAAAGCCTTTGAAGAACATGCTTAACTAACCCAAAAAAACCCTGAGGCTTTACTTCTATATGGTCGTGATAATAATTTGGTTTGATTAGTTTGAATTCATAACCAATATCCATTATTTTAAAACTCAAATCAGTATCCTCGCGATAATAATTATACTTTTCATCATAACCCCCGACTTGTTCTAGAATTTCTTTTCGAAAACCAGTGGATGTTCCGCCGTAATAATCATACCCGCTTACAATTCCTATTTTTTCTGAATTAAAACCATCAGCCATTTTTTGCAACCAATCTTTTTCTGCAATACAGTCATGGTCCATATTTATAACAATTTCATATTTAGAATTCGCAATCCCAGTATTCCGCGCTTTACAGACCCCTGAATTTTTTTGGTGAAAAACTTTTAGAATTCCTTTTCCTTTTTTATATTTTTCAAGAAATTCCTTTGTGCCATCTTTTGAACCATCATTAACCACAATAAGTTCATATTTTCCTTTGAAATTCTGTTTCAAAAGCGAATCCAGGGTTTTCTCAAGAGTTTTTTTGTTGTTATAAGTAGCAACTACAATACTTGCGTTCATTTCAATTCCTCGTTGTAAAATTTTTCAAGCAGTTCATTTATTTTTCCTCGT
The DNA here is from genome assembly GCA_043812975.1 of Candidatus Iainarchaeum sp. Classification (GTDB taxonomy): domain Archaea; phylum Iainarchaeota; class Iainarchaeia; order Iainarchaeales; family Iainarchaeaceae; genus UBA493. The sequence continues at coordinate 12,672 of JBDRLP010000049.1, forward strand.
GCAACTTTTTTCGGAACAAATTTTTCCAGTTCGGAAAGTTTTTCCCCAAGTTCATTTACCTTCCATGCAGCCAACCCGAGCTTTTTTTGTTCAACAACTTCTGCAAGTTCTAGCTGATGGTCATTTGTGTGTTCTCCAAATTCTTTTCTTCTCGGAATAACTATCATTTTTTTTCCCAAATTTTTGCACAAACCAATATTGCCTTCTCCTGCATGAGTAATCACGATGGTTGCTTCTGAAAGTTTTTTGTTAAAATCATCCAGAGTCAAAAACTTTGCATATTCGCTTTTTGGTTTGTAAGTGCTGTATCCGGTTTGAAAAAAAACCTTTTTCTTAATTTTTCCCTGTTCAACAAGTGCATCAACTTCTTTCAGAAGCCTGTCAAACTGCTGAGGGTGCGTTCCAAGTGTTACAAAAACCAAACCACCGTTGGTCACCCTTTTCCTTCGGTCAGGGTACAAGCGGTGGGGTGCGCGGACCGCCAACCCATCGCTTTGCGATGGGTTATAAGTTCGAGTCGTATCCATATTTTTGTTCTTCAAAAAATACTGCCTCCAAATTTTCCTTTCGGATAAAAATTTTCAAGTTCTTTCCACTGGTAAATGAAAAGATCAGAAAATAAGTATGCGATTTTTCCGCTTATGCCTGGTTTTGTTGGTCTGCAAAAACTTTCAATAAAAATAATTTTTTTACCAAGAATTTTCCCCGCTATGCAAACAACTAATCCCACATCTGCACCGGTTGAAATAATCAAATCAGGATTTTCTTTTCTCAAAATAATAACTGCTTGAAAAAAACTTTTCAATGTTGCAACAGGATTTCTTTTGGGAAGTTCCACAAAAAAAACTTTCTCTTTTTCCCCTAAACTTTCAGTATCTTTTCTTTTGAATGTAACAAAAAAATGTTCTTTTTTTTCATAAAAACTTTTCAGTTGTAGCATTTCTGCTAAGTGGCCTCCTGCAGAACACGCTAAACACACTTTTTTAGTCATCCTGATTAACTCCTCTTTGCTTTTAATTAAAGCTTATTGGTATAACTTCAATTTTTTGAAGAATAATTGGTACATTAGTGAAATTCAGTGCTTTAATTTGGCTTTTAAACCTTATGAATTACTTTATGATAATGCTAGAAAAAACTAAAGCTTATGCAGAGGGGCATAAGAAGGAACTTTTGTTTGTTTTTTTGATTTTCTTGCTTGCATTTGCTATTAGGGCTCATTTAATGATTTATGATTTGCTGTTTGGTTTTGACCCTTATTTTCATGCCCGTTTAGCAGAATATGTTGTTAAAACACTGACAATTCCAAGTGTTGATCCTTTAGCTTATTATCAGGTTGAAGGCGGAGTTCCTTTACCCGAAAGCGGACCATTTTTCTGGTTTTTCACTGCTATCATATTTAAAATATTTACTCTTGGAGCAGCATTCAGCAAAGAAACTTGGATTGTTGCTGTAAAGTTTTTTCCTGCAATTTTCGGAGCATTAATTAGTGTTGCAATGTATTTCCTTGGAAAGGAAATGTACAGCAAAAAAGCAGGGGTCACAATGGCGATTTTTGCATCAGTAGTTCCGAGTTTTGTTTACAGGACAATGGCTGGTTTCTTTGAGGAAGATGCGCTTGGATTTTTATGGATGGTTCTTGGACTAATTTTCTTTGTAAAGGCGGTAAAGAATGCTGAGTTTAATTCTGAAACAATAAAAAATTCAATAATTGCTGCATTATTATTTGCAACAATGGCCTGGACCTGGCAGATGTTCCTTTTAATTCCAATTATTTTAGTTGCTTGGTTTCCAAGTACTATAGTTTTAATGTGGTTTAGAAAAGAGAATACTGAAAAAATACTCAACATTACAAAAACTTTTGCAGTAACTTTTGTTTTGTTTTCAGTGGTTGCTTCTGCTCTTGTTGGAACTACATGGATTGACTCTACTGTAGGTTACGTAACAAGTTATTTGCCCGTTACTGGAGAAAACCTTGACAGAATTAATACCACAGGGGGAGACAGTACAAGTGTTTATAGTGTTAGTGTGGGTGAAGAACAATCAGGTTTCAGATTCTGGGGTAATAAGTATAGTGCATTAATCGTTTTTCCATTTGTAGCATTATTATTATTCATCCCTTATCGTTTGCTCAGAAAAAAGAATGACTATATCTCTTTCCTGATTTTTTATTGGATATTAGTAGCAATGTTCATGGCTTTTATAAGGTTGAAATTCACTTATGTTTTTGGTTTGCCTATTGCAGCTGCAGCAGGAATAACTTTACATGAATTATTTTCCTGGGTTGGTAACAGAGCGAGTTTTGAGAAAAAAACAATTGCTTTAGTTTTAGGGTTTATGTTTTTGGTCGGGATAGCTGCAGGGTCATTTTTTGTTTCACAGAATGTTCCGAATATTGAACAGGATAATGGCTGGAAAGAATCTTTATTATGGATTAACGAGAATACTCCTGAAGATGCTACTTTTTTCAATTGGTGGGATGAAGGTCACTGGGTTACTTTTATTGCAGAAAGAGGAGTCAGTGCGGATAACAGGAATTATAATCTTAAATTTAATTCGGATATAGCTAGGTTTATGTTAACTGATTCAGAAGAAGAAGCGATAACCATTGTGAATGAGTATAATCCTACTTACATTCTTTTGAGCGAGGATTTAGTCGGAAAAATGGGTTCTCTTGGATTATATGCGTTTAATACGGCAAATCATTTAGATCCAAAAGTTTCAAAGTATTTTTCAGTTGAAATGAATTGTTATAAAATAGGGGATTCTTTATCAGGGAATGTTAGTGTTCAATGCGGTGGAAATACACTCCCCGAGCAAGAGTATCTTTCAATACCATTCAAAAGACTTGAGGAACCAAATCAGTTGCTTGGAGATTCTCAGAGAGTTTTCATTTACAGAAATGAAATCGGAAACAAATTATTCATAATGAACAAGGCAGCGAATGATTCAATGATTGTAAGACTTTTCTTTAACATTGATAATGAGCCTGAGTTTGATGAAGTGTATTCAAATAAAGAAGTAAGAATTTTCAAGTTAGCTTAATTTATAGAAGGGTTATTGTGGTTCTGAACTTTGAGTTTTTACTTTCATTGTGTTTTGTTTTTTTATCCTCATTTGTTTTAACTTATTTAGTAACTCCTGTTTTAATCAGAAAAATAACTGCAAGAGGACTGATTGGAAGGGACATGAATAAGTTAATGGGAAAGTCTGTTGCAGAAATCGGAGGTATAGCTCCGTTGCTTGGAATTTCTCTTGGAATAATCGTTGCAATTTTTATTTCTACTTATCTCGGGTTTTTTGAATTCGATTTAACAATATTGTTTGCTGCATTCCTAACAATTTTTTTAGTTGGTTTTATTGGTGTAATAGATGATTTAATCGGCTGGAAAAAAGGGATAAGGCAATGGCAGCATGCTTTGTTTCCGTTGTTTGCAGCACTTCCTCTTATGGCGATACAAGCAGGAACTGACTTTTTGGTATTGCCATTTGTAGGTCCTGTTTCAATAGGTATTTTTTATTCGTTACTTTTAGTTCCTTTGGGAATCACAGGGGCAAGTAATGCATTCAACATGCTGGCTGGCTTTAATGGTCTTGAAGCTGGTTTAGGTGTAATTATAATCTCAACCCTTTCTTTAATCGCTTTTATGACTGGGCGTTATGAAGCTCTTATTATTGGAGTTGTAATAATTGCCGCACTATTAGCTTTTCTTAAATACAATTGGTTTCCTGCAAAAGTATTTGGTGGTGATTCATTAACTTTAATGATTGGTGCTGCAATAGCAACAATTTCTATTATTGGTAATATGGAAAAAATTGGAATAAGTTTAATTGCTTTACACTGGATTGAACTTGGCTTCAAAGGGCGTTATAAGTTCCAGACAGAATCATTTGGAATTCCTCAAAGAGACGGTACTCTGAAAGCTCCGGAAAAAATAGGTTCATTAACTCATTTTTTGCTTTCAATACAACCAATGAAAGAAAAACAATTAGTATTAGTAATCCTTGGATTACAGACTATAATTTCAGTAATAGTTTTCTTTTTGTTCTATTTTGCCCTGTTTTAACGGTTTTAGACAAATTTAAATAATATAACTCTATAATATGATGATGAATAAAGCAACAGGATTATTCATTATTAGTATTTTACTGGTTTCAGGTTTCGTGTTTTCCCAGAATGATCTTTCTACTCAGATAAATTCTCAGACCAAAGAATTTTTCCACAGGTTTTCTGAAAACAATGCTGAATCTCATATAATAACTACTGAAGAACTGGCTTCCTCTAATTCTATAAGGGCTATTGCAAGTGATATTACTCCTTCTAATGTTTGTTTAAGTCTGGGAAAATATTCTTCTTCTCCTGAATGGTTTTTAGGATCGGAAGGAAAAACTATTCGTTATCTGAAAGAGTTTGATCAGGAACTTGAATTTTTTGTTTTTTGTGAAAAAGGGTCAAAATTAAAACAGGCAGCTTCTTTTTTTCCGGAAGAAAAAATTAATGAATTTTACATTTCTCATTGTCCGCAGCTAGCTTCTGATAATGATGAAGTTGCATGTACTGTTATTCTTGCTAATGCTATTCCTATTTCAGGTCAGGACTTATCAGTTTCTTATCAGTTATTTTTTCTGTTTGGAATTTTGGTAATTTTCCCGTTGCTTTTCCTTTTCAGTTCCAAAAATATAAACGTCAAATTATTCAATTTGATAAAAACATTGTTCCTGCTAATGATTTTTGTAGTGTTTTATTTATTCAGCATGCTTCTTTCAGGCATTACAACTGTTTTGCTTTTGTTCTTTTTCTTTGTACAGATTAATCTGTCTATTGCTCCGCTCATTCTTGGTTTGTATGACGATGAAACTTCTTTCTTAAAACTCGTGATAAAACTAATATTGCTTTTAGAAACAGTAGGGCTTATAGTTGCACTCATATTGATTGCGCCACTTTTATGATTATTGACTGTTATTTTTTGAGATTCTTTGTAAGTTCTATTAACCCTTTTATTTCCTTATCAATTCTGGACACTATTGCATTGTCAAAAAACTTAAATTCCCTGAGATTTACTGCAATTTTTGCCTTTGCTATTCTGTTTTTCACGTATTGAATTCTTTTTTCAAGTCCGGAAGTTTGAACTCCTTTCATTTTCTTATCCTCTAAAATACCATCCAGGCTTTTCATGTCTTTATTTACAGGATCAAACAAGTTCTGTCTCCTACTAAATGACATTCTCTCCTGAACTCTTCTGTTTGGCTTGGCTTCATTTTTTCCATCTACAGTGAAAGTACCTCTTGCCTGCTTTTTTTCCTGTTCATAATCAACTTCCGCATTAAAATAATATGTTCCTCTAATGGCTCCTATTGGAATTATAGCTTTTTTCACCAGATTTTCAGATTCATTGTGGTCTAAGGAAATATTTGAACTAGCCTCTCCTATAAGTTCATTATTTGGTCCTTCTACCCACCAATTAATCGTAACATTTTGGTCATAGTCTCCTTTGTTGGAAATTGTCACCATACTATTGATAAGATTACCCGGTTTCACTGTTTTTTCCAGACACTCCAAACTTAAATCAAATCTTCTTCTGCCATTTACTTCAAATGCCTCAACTATTCTGCTGTGTGTTCTTGTCTGGTCTGTTGAACCAACTTTTAATTCTATTTTATGAGTGCCTGCAACAGCAGGAGTCCATTGTTCACCCAAAGCAATTTCCTGCTTATCTGTCTGAATTGTTTCAATTACCTCGCTGGCTGAAAATTCTATTTCATTCCCCTTAAATATTTCAATAAACACAAGAAGTTTTGGTTTCTGATTTCCCAAACCTGAAACATTTATTTTCAGCGGGGCTGAATTTCCCACTGATGGAGTTTTGTCAAATTTCCAGCTCTCAATAGTTATCATTCCCCTGAAAGCAGGGTGAAGTTCTCTTCCATGAATTATTGCTTTTCTTTCTGCTCTTGTATACAGGTGCCTTGCTTCAACTATAACTGTTCGCTTAAATCTTGAGTAATACTCATTTGACAGTGACCAAAGCACCGGTGCCAAAACCTTAATTGCTGTGCCAAGAGAAATTAACAATGAGGCAATCGATTCGAAAAAACTCACAATAGCCATCCAAAGCTTTTCAGCATGGCTCCTCAAAATACTAATGCTACTCTCCAGTCTCAGTATGACTTCATCCAAAGCCCCTACTTCTTTGAGGGCTTCTTGGCCTTTTAATTTCAAAATAGCTTTTCTCACGCTTCTTGATAGAGACAAAGTTAATAAAATTAAAACTATTACTAATAAAATCAACCCTGTTATAAAAAACACAATTGTTGTCAGGATACGTATAATTGACAGTTCAGTGGATGCTTTCAAGTTTCTTGTAATGTCCATTAACCTGCGCTCTATTTCAATTATTTTCTCACCCAAGCCTATAAATTGACCTGTAGTAGTTTGTTCTTTTGCGTCAGAAATCATTTGTCTAATTTCACGTATTTCCTGTTCTAGCTCATCTATTGATATTCCAGCTGCTTTTTTCTCCTCTATAATCGAATCCAGTTTGCGCAGTTTTTCCTCTATTGAATCAAGCTTTTTCTTATAATAATCCTCATTTTTTTCCACTGTAAAACTACATGAGCCCTGTCTTTTTTCTCCCTCGAAATCAACTTCAGCATAGAAAGTATAAATCCCTGTCAAAGCATCATCAGGAATATATGCCTGCTTCTCAAGTTTCCTTGAATCATCAGTCTGAACTGCAATAGGAATGTTTCCGAACTCAATCACATTGAAATTTGGATCTTCCACTCTCCAGCTCAAATCAACATCCTGGTAATAATCTCCTAAGTTTAAGAGTGTAATCAACGCATGAGCATCACTATCAGGAATAACAACTTTTTCCAGGCACTCTACTGCAACATCATACCTCAATTCTCCAGTAATTCCGAATGCTTCTGATAATTCAGTGAAAACAGTTCTTCCATTTATAGACATTAGTTTTATTTCTATAATATAAGTTCCAAGCTCGTTGGGAACCCACTCATTTTCAAGGACAACTTTTCTTGTTTCATTCTCATTCAATATTCCTATATTTTCACTTGTTAAAAATTCTAATTCGCCAAGCCTTGTAATATTTATTATTACAATAACTCTTGTTGCAACAGCATGATTTGATATTGTCAGACTTATAGGAGTGGGTTTTCCGACATCAGCGCTTTTGTCAATGCTCCAGTCATCAATTGATAGGGAAACTGATCCGCCTCCGCCTCCACCAAATCCGCCGCCGCTGATTCCTCCTGTGGCTCCTCCAGTGCCTCCAGTATCGCCTCCGTTATTTCCTCCATTATTGTCATCATCGTCATCATCATCGTCAGTAAAAGTTGTTAAAACATTAGACGAGTTAATATCTGCTGAATAATTAACAGGACTGGAATTGTCAAATACTTTCCATGCTGCGTAATAATTCAAGTTTGCCTGCCCCAATGTATATGTATAGGAGCATTGCCCTGCACTTGCTGTAACCGATGTTGTTTTTGCTATTGCATTTGTGTCTTGCCTGTGCACATTCAAATCACATCCCTGTACTCCTGAATAAGAATCATTAACATCCACTGTAAACGTGTAGGTTGCGACACTTATTTCAGTTGCAGATGTTGGTAAGGTGTTGCTTACATTTGGCGCACTCTTATCAATCAAAATATAAATGCGGTTTACATCTTCAGCGTTTGTAACATTGTCTGTTGAATTAAAGTCTACTGCCCAGTTTCCGTCTGTGTTGAAGAGTGCATTCAGGTCGATTGCATTGCCCGTTGCGGGGCTTCCTAAACTTATTCCTCCTGTGGAATTCGTGTCTTTAGTTACTGTTGTTGTGTTGCATCCTGAGTTTGAATCGCTGCATGAAAAGGTAATGTTTGCGTCTGTGCTTTGCCATCCTGTGTTGTAATCTGCTATTGTTGTAGGGTTTTTTTTATCTATAAGAACATATTTTGTGGGATGGGTTGTAGTGTTACCGGCCTGATCTGTTGCATTAATATCTAGTGTGTGGTTTCCGTCTGTTGTGAATAGTGCATTCAAATCAGTGAAATTACTTGTGAATTTATTTCTTTTTCGGTTTTGTAAACTTACATTTTTACCTATCCATGCTTGACTTACATTACTATTGGTATCAGTGATTGTGATTTGTACGTTTGCGTCAGTGTTTTGCCATCCTGCATTAACATCTTCTGTTATTACT
>JBDRLP010000050.1:0-2496 GCA_043812975.1 Candidatus Iainarchaeum sp.
TATGAATAAATCTGCAAATCTTTCAGCGTATTGTTGGGCAAATTGGTGTGAGATTTTAAGTTTTGCTTTGGGATGCTCAAGAATCGGAGTCGGGTGAATCTTTTTAGCTATTCCGGGCAATTCAGGAGACTGCCTATCTCCTTTTGCCGAGTTTGCCCAATCCAAAAGCAATTTAACTGATTTTTCTGGAGGGATATTTTTTTTGATAAACTCTGCGTGCAGATAAGGGGAAAGAGTCCACCATCTTGTGGTTGTATTGACATCTCCATTCAAAATACTATTTGCACGATTATGCGTTTTCAAAAATTCACCCCATCCGCCAAATTCACCAGGTAAAAATCTTGCTAAATCAAGACCAAGCCTTTGTTCCTGAGGACTTCTTTTAGTTTCAGTTAATCTTTCTATGTGTGCAGTTAATCTCCCAAATCTCCAAATGCCATTACTTTCTTTAGCTAAAGCGCGATTTATTACTCTCATTGTTTGAGCAGAATGCAGGCCCTTATGAAAATATTTGCCGAGTTTATAGCTAGTTGGAAGAATTGCGCCTTGTGACCTATAAGTTTTTTTGACAGGCTCATAAAGACCAGCCCACATTGTTTGAGAAGCGGTTTCTGCAGGATTTAATTTTTTGTGTGGCATGAAAAAATAACTCTTTGAAATAATAAAATGGTTTGCTTTCGTATCCTTAGTATTTGGTTTGCCTGCGGTGCTTGATTCAAAGTATCAACCGTTCATTCAGTATTTTAGCCTCTGCCTTCCTCAGGTGTTCTTGGACGGTTGGGATTGAGGTTCCGCATTCTTTTGCTATTTCTGCGAGGTCTGCTTTTCTGGGGAATGAGTAATAATTCTTTTCAAGGGCGATTTTGAGGACCTTCTTCTGGGTTTTGGATAATTTCCTGGTTGCAAGGGGAAACACAAAATCAATGTCATTGTCCTCCCGGATATAAATTATTTCAGCAGTGGTCATGTGCTTCTTCAAATTATCAAAGAACTCGGTAATGATTTCCTTATTGGTGGCGGCAATCTCCCAATACTCATGCCCATCCCTGGAATTAATAGTAGGGCGGGTGAACATAAGAGAAAGATTAAAATAAAGCATCACATGCTCGCCATGCGTGCCAAGGCTGTACTCATAAAAAAAATTATCCCCCCAAACATCAAGCTTTTTGCATTCAGGATCCTTCCTCAAATCAGAAAGGAACTTCCTCTGCAAACCCTTATCAGCATCCCTGAACTTGCAAAAAGTAGAAGTAAACTCCACATTATTCTTCTTATAATGATGCCCGGGATAAGAAATAACATCCGTGCCGAACTTCACGCACCTGTTCACAATAGGGCAATCATCATGGTATAACTTAAATCCGCCTAAAAACATGGTAAATCAATAAAATTAACCACAAAAACATTAAAAAACCTTAATATTAAGGGTAAAACCCCTAATTTCTTCAAAGAGCTATTATTATATGCTCCTGGAATACGCACAAAATACAAAACACATAACACTAAAACCGGATTTGAACAGGCCAAAATTAAAGAGTACAACATACAAAAAACTGGAACAGGGATTAATGCCAAATTCCCTGAAAACAACCGAAAAAAAAGAAGAAGTAAAAGTACTGCTCATAGTGCCTTATTACACCAGAATCAAAAGGCCGCTAACAGCAATATGGAACAGCATCAAAAAAAACCAAAAAAACAAGGAACACTTAAAAAAAGCAAAAAAAACCATCCGGACAATAGAGGAAATAGGGGTAACTCACATAGAGGAAATGAAGCGTGCGGGAACCCCGATGGGTTTGCTAAGAATAGGAACCGCTGCAAAACTAAAAGGATACAAAGTAAAAATTCTGGACGCGGTTTCTGAGGGCTGGGATAATGAAAAATATTATTTCACAACCACTGAAGGAAGCACAATCAACTCTTACGGATTAACAAAAAAAGAAATTGAAAAAAGAATAAAGGAATACGCCCCCCAAGTTGTTGGAATAAGCTGTGATTATACCCATCAATGGGGAAACGCAAGAGAAATAGCAGACCTAGTGAAAACAATTAATGAAAAAATTGTTGTAATAATGGGAGGAACACACGCACACGGCCTGCCACAAGATGTACTATTGGATTCGCCGACAGATTATGTTGTTTACGGACAGGCGGATGTTACGTTTCCTGAACTTCTTGATTTTTTAACCGAAAAAAAAGAATCAAAAAAGAAAATTGAAGAAATTAAAGGAATAATTTTCAGAAAAAACAATAAAATAATTAAAAACGAAAAAAGATTCTTTATGAACAACATTGACACAATCGCTGTCCATGATTTGTCCTTAATTAACCTGGATTTTTACAGCAAAGAATATCATTCAGCAGGAAAACGAAAAAGAAAAAACGGAAAACTATTATACGGTTTTGCTTCAATCGGATGCAATACAGGATGCACATTCTGCACCATTCCCTGTGTTCAGGGAAAATGGGTTCCGGTTGGAGAAGAGACTTTTGACA
>JBDRLP010000051.1:0-8140 GCA_043812975.1 Candidatus Iainarchaeum sp.
AAAATCGCTGGTTTGGAAGGAATGGATGCTAATTTTTCAAGAGATGAAATCGCAAAAACAGAAAAATTCACTTTCCCTGTTGGTTACAACAAACCAATGGACATAACCGATAATACTTCAATGACTTTTTATGATGCCGGTCACATTGCAGGTGCAGCATTAACAGAATTAAAGTTGAGAAATAAAACTTTGGTTTATTCAGGAGATTATAGATACACTGAAACAAGACTTCATAACCCCGCAGAATTTGAAAAAATTAAAGAATGTGATTATTTTATTACTGAGAGTACTTATGGGGATAGAGAGCATACTGACAGAAAAGCAACAGAAAAGAAATTTGTTGAAACCGTTCAGGATACTATTGACAGAGGGGGTCATGCTTTGATTCCGGCTTTTGCAGTAGGGAGAAGTCAGGAACTAATCGATGTTCTAAATGAATACCGAATTGAGGCTCCAATTTATTTTGATGGAATGGGTCAGAGAGTTGCAAGGGTTTACATGAACAACCCAAGTTATCTGAAGAACCCCAAGTTTTTGAAAAAAGCATTGGACAAGGTTAATTGGGTTAAAAATTTTAAAATGAGAAAAGCAGCTTTGAAACAACCTTCAGTAATTTTATGTACTTCAGGAATGCTGCAGGGAGGCTCTGTTTATGCTTACTTGCCTGAAATTTATAATGATCCTGCTTCAAGAATAATGCTTACAGGATTCCAAGTGAAAGAAACACCGGGAAGAAATTTATTGAATACAGGAAAAATAAATATTGATGGTTTGAATGTTAAAGTTAAAGCTGAGGTTCAGCATTATGATTTCAGCGCCCATGCTGGAAAAGCAGAACTATTCAATGCAATAAAGAAACTTAACCCTGAAAAAGTTGTCTGTGTTCATGGTGACAAAGAAGTTATGAAAAAGTTTGCTGCTGGAATTAAAGCCGAAGGTTTTACTCCAATTATTCCTGAATTAGGAAAAGAAATAGAGCTTTAGTGGTCATTTATGTCAAAGTTTTCAATCACTTTGAAAGATTCTTACAATATTTTTCTGCAAGAACCTAAGTTTGTGTTTCCAAAGTTAATTATTGCATTATTAAACAGTGTTCTTATTCTTCTTGCTGCTGATCTTGCTATTCAGGTTCTGGTAGAACCAACAACTGAGTTATTGGTTACTACGATTATTCTGTTGGGTGCAACAATTATTGTGAGTCTTGCGGATATTTTTGTCGGGGCAATGTATCCTTTTATGGTTGAGCAAGTAAAGGATAAGAAAAAGCTTAATCTTTCAAAAGCTTTCGAAAGTACAGTAAAAAAAGCAAGGGTTATTTTTCCGTCGATAATTGCAGTTGAATTTGGTTTCCTTGTTTTAACCTTCATTGTGTCACTTCCATTAAGTTTTCTAATAGTTTCAGAAGACGCTTATGCTATTTTCTTTTCAGGAATTTATGTTGTTCTTCTTTTAGGGTTTGTTTTCCTTTTTTACATTTTATATCCCTTGCTTGCATATGAAAAGGTTTCAGTTAAGGATTCCATAAAACGCTCAATTGATTTTTCCATGAAAAATAAGAATGCAGTGGGAAAAGCAACAATTTTAAGTTCCCTGCTTTCTTTGATTTCTTTTGCAATTGCGTTTTCCATTGAATTATTTCCTTTAGGAAGTGAAAGCTACCTTTTTTGGATAGCTTTCATTCTGGTGAGGTTTCTGACTGCGTATGTGTATAGTTATCTTTTTGTGCTCAGCCCTGTTTTTTATCTCAAATATAAGGCGGGAAAATGAAACGATTTTGTGTAAAATGCGGTAAAAAAACAGACCAGCTAATCAAAAGCCTCTGTAAAGACTGTTTTTTGGAAAAAAATAAATTAATCGAATTGCCAAAAAAACTAGTCATAGAACTTGATAAAAGAACTGGCAGGGTAAGGCTTGGTAAGGATTGGGTGGAAGACACTGATGAAGCACTAGGGTTTTTTATTAAGAGTAAAATAAAAAAACTAATAAAGCAAAAAATCGATTTTACTGAACTTAAAGCGCAGATTCTGAGAGAAGATCCTGTTATTGCCAGGGTTTCTTTAGAAACTTTGGTTCAGGATGTTAAGATTGATTTTGTTGAGGATATTGAATTATATTTCCGTTCAACTCTTTCTGATGCTTCTATGAAAATAAGTTCTAATTATCATGAAGCAATTATTCAGGTTAGGTTTGAGAAAAAAGTCGATAAAAAAATTGAACAAGAAAAAGTTAATGTTGTTCTGGATTTTTTAAAAGAACATAAAAAGAAGATTGAGTTGTCTGAAGCTGTTGATATTAAGAAACAGGTAGGTGGTCAGGACATATTTGTTGGTTCCAATAAGGCTGCTAAAATTGTTTCAACAAAAATTGCAAGAAAATACAATACAAAAGTAATTTACTCCAATAAGTTGCTTGGAGAAGACAAGCACGGAAAAACAAATTACAGGCACACTTATTGTATAAGGTTTCCGTGAATGAAAAGACAGATAAATTACTGAATATTCTTGTTCAGGTTATACTAGTTAGTAGCCATTAGATTTATATATTACTAAACATTTACTTTATTATATGAGAAAACCAAAATTGACAATTGCAGGTGTAGCTGGTAAAATTAAGATGCGCAGTAAAGCTCGGGCTAATTTGCAAAAGCGTGCTGAACAGGATGCTGCCGCAGTATATGGTTTTGGTTCAGTCAAAGGTGGTGAAAGCAACCGAAAGAGAATTGGTGCTCGTAGAGAAGCTTGGCTAAAGAGTAAAGAGCGACTGGTACCAGCATTTGAAATTGATTCGGTAGAACTGAAGCGTCTTCAAAGTGAAAGTAAGTCCGCTAGAACAAAAGAAAATAAACGCTTAACAGGAATTAGACGGAAAAGAAGAAAAACAAAGCAATAAGTTAATTGTCCGACCAAATGAACTAATGTGCTTGTAGCTTTTCAGCTTTCAAAATTTTTTAGTGCTTTTTTTATTTCATCTATTCCTTTTGTGGTAACAAGTAAAGGGATTTTTTCTGCTTCTGCAATTTTTTGTGCAATAGGATCAACTTTATCAATTCCGTGAAGGACAACTATTGTTGGTTTCATGTCAGTTGAAAATCTTCCAATTTTAACTGCAATCATCGGACTTCTTCCTGAACCAACTTGCATGAAAATCAATGCTCGTTCAGGAGTTTTGCCGTACATTTTCATGTAATCATGAACAGGAACATCAAGAATTACTTTTAATGAATCAATCAAAGTATAACCATAAACTTGGGAGTCTTTTAGTTTTCCAGGATTTGCTACACATTCAGCTCCAATTAGTTCCTGGAATTTTTTTCCATTAATTGCTTTTGAAAATTCTGCAATATCAAACACGTCTGTTTTTGGTGAAAAGTTCTGTTCTAATTGTTTTTTCACTTTGGCTCCGCGCTTTTCATCAATTTCAATTAAACTATGAACTAACCTTGCAACAACTCCTATGCCTGGACTTTTTCTTCTTCCGCCTTCATAATCTGAAATTGTTGATGAAGAAACCCCAAGAACCTCTGCTAGTTCTGTTTGGGAAACCCCGAAGATTTCTCTCCATTTTTTCATTGAAGAGCCAGGGTCTTTTGAAAGAGCTATTTCTCCTGCAATTGTAGTGGTTAATTGATCCATGGTATTTTTTAAGGTTTAAACTCAATAAAAAGGTTTCGTCAATCGCACGTTTTGCTTTCTGGGGAATGTCGAAGTAAGTTTTATTAAGCGGTTTTGGTCATTATATTGCATGTTCTCATTTGATAAATTCAGTGTAGCCTTACTTTTCTTTGGAATGGGGTTAGGGGGGTTGATTACCGAGCTGCCTGCTCCGCTTGATATTCTTAATCCTTATTTAACAATAGTATTTTTTGTGATAGGTGCAATATTCCTTATTTTAAGATAAAAAAATTAGGAATGGTAAGCACAAGTGCTCACCATACTTCTTTCAAATCAAAATCCTTATTTCTGGTTATTTGCCTTTTTGGTTCTTTACCAGTTAAGTAAGGGCTGTTAACTCCTGTGAAGATTGCAATGATTTCTATTTTGTCCCCCATTGAGTTATCAACTCTTGCCCCCCAAATGACCTGTGCTTTTGCATCAATTCTTTGAGTTAATAATTCACCAATTTCATTCGCTTCACCCAAAGTTAAATCAGGTCCGCCAGTAATGTGGATTAGTACTCCTGATGCTCCTGCAATGTCAACATCAAGAAGAGTATTGCTTAATGTATCTTCAACCGCATCCTTAACTTTATTAACTGATTTTGATTCACCAACAGCAATCAATGACAAACCATGCCCTGTCATTACACTTCTAATGTCTGCAAAATCCAGATTGATTAATGAAGGTTGAGTTATTGTTTCTGTGATTCCTCTTACTGTTCTTGCAATAACCTCATCCGCTACTTTGAATGCATCCTGAATTGGTAAGTTTGGAACCAACTCAACTAATCTATTGTTGTCAATTACAACTACAGTGTCTGATTGTTCACTTAATTTTTTCAAACCCTCTTCTGCACTTATCAATCTTGATCTTTCAAGTGAGAAAGGGTAAGTTACTATTGAAACAACTATTGCTCCCTGTTCTTTTGCTATTCCTGCTACGATTGGTGCTGAACCAGTTCCTGTTCCGCCTCCCATTCCTGCTGAGATAAAAAGCATGTCAACTCCGTCCAACAACTGAACTAAATCGTTTTTGCTTACTTCTGCTGCTTTGGCTCCTATTTCAGGGTAACCTCCAGCTCCTAAACCTCTTGTAACTGATTTTCCAATCAGTACTTTTGTTATTTCATCACCTATTATGGCTAGGTGTTGTTTATCGGTGTTTATTGCTACTAAATCAGCGCCTTTAATATTCATCTTATTTAGTCTGTTTACTGCGTTGCACCCTGCTCCGCCACATCCAATTACTATTATTTTCGGAGTATCAAACTCCTCTATTTTACTGTGCTCTGTTTTTTGTTCAGTCTGAATAGCTGAACTTACTATGCTCTTCATTAGTTTCACCCCTTCAAATGTCCCTTTTTTTCTTAAATTGAAAAAAGTTTGTGCTTTAACTAATAGAGCTTATCTCATTAATAATTCTTATTGGCAAAAACAACGCGTTTTATGTAGACTTGATTGTTTGCGTTAATTTAATTAACCTGTTTTGGATTGTTCTTTTATGGGGTTCAGATTTATTAGAGAAAGATTAAGGGCTTTTAGGAAAAATGATAAATTGATTCCTTCTAATGGGCGGACTTTTGAGGAATACCTCCGAGGCTTGCATCTGACTCAGGATCAGATAATTGGCAAGAGGGTAATGGATCTTGGTTCAGGGCTTTCCGATTTTGCGGCTCACTGCAACAAGCTAGGGGGGAATACGCGTGCAGTGGCCATTGATCCGAAGCATTTTCTGGACGCCAAGGAAAGCGAAGCCGTGAAGGCAAGAGGCAAGCGTTTTGTCGTTGCCAGGACTCCTGAACTGCCTTTTAAGAAGAATTCTTTTGACTTGGTTGTTTCACAGCATTTTCTTGAGCATGTGAAAGATCCTTTTGTGATGAGGGTAATCATTGTTGATGTTCTGAGAGTTTTAAGGCGCAATGGCGAGGTGAGGTTTTTGCAGGCTGATTTCGACTATTTTCATCTCTATAAATATATTAAACCATGGCTCGACAGGAACGGTTTTCATGTAAAAGAATCGCCTTATGTTTCTATCAAAAAAACAGGCCGCATGGAAAAACTCGTTGCATCAATAGAGGAAATGTAAGCGAGCCCGGTGAGATTAACTCGTTTATTTATTCGAAATTTTTTTAATTTCTTTTTTATTTGATATATTGTTTTCTGTTGGAGCAGATTTTATAAATTCTATGTCTTTGGTTGGGATTTTGACCCAGTCAAATAATTCGAATTTTTTCTTTTCCTTTTTTTCAAAAAACAAGTCGTACTCTGAGGTTTGGATTACGTTTTTCAGAAGCAGGCTTTTTGCACCTATTTTATAAAGAATCCCAGTGTGCATTTCTTCGTTAGCGATAACACTGATTCTTTTATTTAGGCAATCAGCTAAATCAGTTTTCCAGCTCATAATAATCAAAAATTAGGTTGAAAATGTGGTCTAATTAGTATAGTCTAAGTCTTATAATAATTTAATGTTTTTTCGGCATTTGTCGATATTATTTTTGTGTTTTGGTTGAATTTATTTATATTTAATAAAAGGTATATATTACAATGGCGAAATTTCCTTCTGTTGAAAAAGTAATTGAGTTTAATATTTTGGCTTTGAATATCATTAGTGTAAAAAAAGCTGATTCTGCAAAAGTTTTGAGTAAAACAAAGATTAGTGAAGTGCTGAAAGAATGTAAAGGGGATAGAGGTGATATTTATGATAAAGCAGTTGTTTTGCTAAAAGGAATAATTCAGAAGTACCCGTTTGCGAGTGGCAATAGGAGAACTGCTTTTGTAACAATGAAATATTTTTTGGGGATAAACAGATATAAAACAAGAATAAAAGACGATCCAAAAAACGCCAGGCCTTTTCAAGGAATAAGGGAAAGTTATTATTTGGATGAAGAAATCAAGGAGTGGATAAAAAATGGTAAAATCAGGGAATTCAAAAGATGAGTTGCGTTACAAGATAGTGTCCGAAGAACTGGAAGAATTCAACAACCTAGTTAAAGGCCATAAAAAACTTTTGGAAGCAGTTGGAAAATTGTAAAAACACCTTTTTCTTTCTTACAAGAAAGAAAAAGCTGTACCAAAAAGAAAGAACTTTAAAAAAACGGACCCGGTGAGATTCGAACTCACGACCCCAACATTAGGAGTGTTGTGCTCTATCCAGACTGAGCTACGGGCCCAAATTAATGGTTTATTAATTCGGTTTGTTAAGTTTTAAAAAGCAGAGTTTTTTGCGAATGCAGTGAGCCAAGCCACTCCGAAGGAGTGTCTCTCGTAGCCCACAGCAGAAACTGTGGTTTTAAATCAAAAACACTAATACGAGACCCGAAACAATCGGAATAACATAGTTATCGTTTATTGGAATGTATTCTGCAAGCATTGCAAATATTGCTGTTGCAAGAGCGATTTCGAAGGAAAAGAAAAACATCAAAGCAATAGTTGCTGCTATTACTCCGCTGATTGTTCCCTCGAGAGTTTTACCGTCGAATGTTTTATACTTTCCAATCCATTTTCCTATTAATGCTGAAAAACCATCTCCGAATGTAAGTGCTGTTACAGCCCCAAGCAGAATTAGTTTTTCTTCAGGGTAAAAAATTATTGAAGCTAAAATAATTCCGAGAGTAAAACTTAATGCGGCTCTTCCAGGGATCTGTTTTTCTCTGTTTCTTTCTACTTTTGCAAGAACATTTTGCAGGAAAGGAATTGGTTTTATGTGTGCATGAGTAAAAGAAATAAAAGAACCAATTGCAAAAATTCCTAATAAAACTAGAAACGCAATTTCTTTTGAAAGAAAATACAATATAATTATGTATAAGATTCCTACTAGAATGTGCAGAAACTGTCTTTTTAATTCAATTTTCATTAAGGTTTTCAGCCTCGCCTAATTCTTAGTTCAACTTTCTTTAGTAATTGTTTATTTTTGAACTTTTTAATTTTATTCTTCAGCCACTTTTCATTCTTTTGTCGAAACTCCTTAACTTTTTTAGTAAGCAGAGGAACTGCTCTAACAACATTATCAATAATTGCAATGTTTGCTTTTTGTGCAGTTCTGCTTAAAGGATTTAAATCAATTGCAATTACTTTTTTTCCTGATTTCATTAAAGCTTCTGTCCTGTCTCCGTCCTCAAGCATCACAAGAACAACATCTGCAGAGTAAATTCCTTCTTGTGAAACATTTTTTCTCTCACTGTTTAAACCAGGGATTTTTGCATTTGAATTATAAAGAATGTTTACTCCGTTTTTTCTGAACTCGTTTGCAATTAGTTTTTTTCTTTTTGCAATTGGTTTGTAAAAAACATTTGCTTCAATTTTTGCTTTTGAGGCTTTTGCTAATTTTATAATTTCTTTTGCACAAAGAACAGTAACATTCCCATTAACTGAAATCACTGGTTTTTCAGAAAGCAAAAGTAAAGCAGCTGCAGCATCAATCTGCTTTTCAGCTTCAGGAACTGTTTTTTCTCCTAGTAAATAATCAAATGCTTCTCCTCTCCCGTG
>JBDRLP010000052.1:0-9216 GCA_043812975.1 Candidatus Iainarchaeum sp.
TCTTCAGCATTGCTTAACCTGTTCATTGTTTCGTAAATTGGCACAATGCTGCCTTTTTTTGCTTTTTTTAGTTCTTTCAATCCTTTCATGTTTTCGCCTTTTTTTGCGTTAGTTTCTTTTACTAAATTTTTTCTTTTCTAAAGAAAAAATTTGGGGATAGAGGGATTTGAACCCCCATCAGAAGGTCTGGAGCCAACTGCACTACCGGGTTATGCTATATCCCCACGCCGCCTGCTCGCGGCGGTAGAGCGTACCATCTTCGCTCGGAAGCTCGATGCTACTTACACGCCGTTCACAAACGTGAGTTTCCATTGATTTTCAGCCGAGCCAAGACCAAAAAGAGGTCTTGTAAGGCAGGCCACTGCGAAGCAGTGTTCCTCGTAGCCCACAGCCGCTTCGCTTGTGCGAAGTCCCCGCAAGGGGGAAACTGTGGTGCCATGCGTATATAGAATAGAATTTTTTAAAAATAGAGTTAGTTGTGTTCCGAGGGCTAGTTAATTCATTTTGACTGTTGCCAAAGTAAATCCCTTCTAACCATAGAATCAGATATATTGCGTTGCTCAAAGTATTTAAAGGTTTATTTTTGAGGGTTTTCAGTTGATTTGACAAATGTTTATAATGCTGGGAAAACTTTCTATAATAATGCCGAGAAGAACAAGAAAAATGAATTCTTTTCTTAGGAACCTTCCAGATGCTGACAGAATAGCTGTTGAAGAAATAAGAGATAAGTCAGGAGTAAGAGGAACCCATACTTTACCTCAAATCCACGCTGCATTATTGCTGCATAGGGAAAGAAAAATACCTGTAACTTTGGCACTTGAAATTGGAAAAGATTTTGTTTCTAGATCTCCTTTTGAAAACAGAAGAGCAATCAAATTCATAACAAACTTAAGCGAATCAACTGAAGCAAAAACAAAATATGGGAAAGTCAATATTGCTCCTAGTTTTTCCCTTAGAACAGGAAGAACACATAAAAGAGATCCGGCAAAGCGAAAGCAATATGGTTTGGATAATTTTGCTTGGATGTCTTTTAGGATTTCTCCTTCAGCTGAGCATGCAGAAAAATTCAGGCCTCATTTACCAGTTCTTAGTTCAAAAACGCCTTACAGATATGGAATTATTGTTGAGGTTGGTTTAGCTGAAGTAGGTGGCAGGCCAATGGTTGTAGTTGTAAATGCCCAAGCCTTGAAAGCATATTATTCATTACCATGGAACCTGAAAAAAATTTTCAAAGGTTCATATGATATAGCATTGGACCAAATTAGTGCTGCTGCGGGAAATGTTCCTGTTCTAATTCCAAGTAATAAAACAGTAAGGGGGTATATTCAAGAAATATTTGGGCATGATGTTTCAGAATCTGTATTAAACGAGTTTTATGATAGATTCTGTGAAAAAAGAAAATATAAGAAAGCAACTTTTTCAATAAAAAATGCTTTGGGTGGAGGAAGAATTACTGGTGAGTTTTGGGTTCCACCAAAAAGTAAAGCTAAATGATTTATTTTCGGTTCTTTTTCGGTACATTACCGCGATCGGCTTCTGCTTCTAATATCCTCTTTACTGCGAGAATATAAGCTGCTTTTCTGTAAGAAGAATTCTCATTTTTTCTTGTTTTTTCAGTATCTTCAAAAGCCCTTACCATGTATTCTTCGAGCTTTTTCTTGACTTTTTTCTCTCCCCAGTAGAGATTGCTAATATTCTGTAACCATTCAAAATAGCTTACAATTACTCCGCCTGAGTTTGCCAGAATATCAGGCAGAACTGTTATTCCTTTTTCTTCAAAATAATCATCCGCTTCAACACTAATCGGGCCGTTAGCTAATTCGAGAATAATTTTTGCTTTAATGTTTTTCATGTTCTTTTCATTAATCACATTTTCTACAGAAGCAGGAACAACAACATCAACATCTAATTCTAAAAGCTCGTCTCCGGAAATGTTTTTTCCGATTCCGGTTTCCTGTAACTTTTTTCCTTTTTCATTTTCTTCTAAAAGCTTTTTTACATCCAATCCTTTTGAATTATAAACCGCGCCTTTTGAATCAGCAATTGCAACAACTTTGTAATCCCATTCATCCAGGATTCTTGCTAAATGGCTTCCGACATTTCCAAACCCATGAATAGCAACACTTATTCCTTTTCCATTTTTTTTAATTGTTTTCAAATATTCGCGTAATGTAATGCTTCCGCCTAAAGAAGTTGAGTAAATTCTTCCCTTGCTTCCGCCTATTGAAAGTGGTTTTCCTGTAATAACTCCCGGCATTTTTCTTCCGGCAATTTTTTCAAACTCATCCATCATCCAACCCATGATTTTAGGGTTAGTGTTAACATCAGGAGCAGGAATATCAGTAAAAGGACCAATGAACATTGAGTATTCTCTTATGTATTCTCTTGCAAGGTGTTCTAATTCATGATCACTAAGTTCTCTTGGATTAACTTTGATTCCGCCTTTAGCTCCTCCAAAAGGGATATCGACTAAAGCGCATTTCAGACTCATTAGGAAAGCAAGTTCTTTGACTTCTTCCATGTTAACACTAGGATGAAATCTTAACCCTCCTTTTGTGGGTCCTCTTGCATCATTGTATTGTACTCGGTAAGAAGGGAATATTCTAACAGAACCGTCATCCATTTTCAAAGGAAGATTAATATTAATCACGCGTTTAGGCTGGTTCAAAACAGTTAATTCTAAATCAGTTAATTGCTTTACCTGAGCAATCTTATTCAATTGTATTTTGCATACTTCACAGATAACTTCATTATGTTCCTGAAACGCAGTCATAAACTCACCATAATATTTATGATTACCTAACATATTTAAATTGTAACATGCTTTTTAGTCGAATTTTAATCAAGCATCTCTCTTAATCCAGCCTTCTCCTTCTTCTCCTGTTTCTATTCTAATATAATTGCTCACGGTTTTATGAGGAAGATAATCAATAGTGTAAACGCAATCATTCGGAATCATAATATCCATTTTTTCATCTCCGTTTAATCCGAACAAATTTCCAATAATCAGTTTACCGGTTCCCTGATGGGTTACAATGAGTATAGTTCTGCTTGAATATTTTTCCCTGAATTCTTTCAGTAAAGGCTGAACCCTGTTTTCATCAACTCCCTTATAGGATTCACCATCCTTGTGCTTGAAGTCATACTTATTATCAACTCTTTCACTCCATTTGTTCGGGAATTGTTTATCGATTTCCTCTGCAGTCATTCCCATGTAAATTCCAACATCAATTTCTTTCAGTTCATCCCTGAAAACAAGTTCTTTGTCTTTATGATGTTTCATTATTTCATTAGCAGTTGCTTTGCACCTTTTTTGTGGTGAAGAAAAAGCATAATCAAATTCTAAATCCTTTAAGTGTTCACTAACAAGCTTAGCCTGATTCAAACCATTTTTGTTCAATTCAGTTTCAAGCTGGCCCTGAAGCCTGCGTTGCACATTAAAATCAGTCTGCCCGTGCCTGCAAATTATTAATCTCATCCTATAACTTCCGATCCTATTATATTTTACAAGAATAATATTCAATAGGTATTATATGGGTGCACTAAAACGCAGGTTTGGCAGAAGATTTGACCTTAAAAATCCGGAATCGGGAAGGCATATCCATGTGAGTCAGGATTTCGAGCGGTTTACTTCCGGAACCCGCTTCATTAGGCATTTCCTTGAAGCGAAAAAACAGATTGGTTACGGGCCAAAAAAGCGGAAAACCACAGTAAACGGAGTGACGGTAACGCTGTTACCAAGGGGAGAGTTTGCGAATTTTGCGTACAAGGTTGAAGTGCTTGGAAGGGTATTTTTTGTGAAGGAGCAGGTGATGGGAAAGGTAAGAGGAGAAGCTTACAGGCCAGAATACGACCTTGCCACTCCACAGGCATTGGCTCTCCAGAAGGCCAGAAGACTTCTTCCCAAAAAGCGTTATCCAAACCTGGAAATTGCCGTCCCGCACATTGCCTGGACGAAAAAGGGAACCTCTTTTCTGGTGACTGATTTTTACAACGGAACACTGCTCGAAAAAACTCCTAAAGGAAAAATCCCGAAAAACATTTACTCACAGTTCATAAAGGCATCTAAGGAAATGGATTCACGTGGTTTTCGCGATTTTGGAGACAACAATGCCATTTGGTGTCCCGAAGAACAAAAAATAGTTGTTTTTGATATTTATCAGGCAAAATCCTAAACCAGCTTTCTGCCAACTGCTTCTGCAACTTTCTTCAAATCTTTATAAATAACTTCAAAATCCTTTGGAGTAAACTGCTGAGCCTGATCACTCAAAGCATTTTCAGGATCATTATGAACTTCAATAAGTAAACCATCCGCTCCAACTGCAACTGCTGCTTTTGCTAATGCCGGTATCGGGTATCTTTTTCCGGCTGCATGACAAGGATCAACAATTACAGGTAAATGTGTTAGCTTTTTCACCAAAGGAATAACACTAAGGTTTAGCGTGTTTCTTGTTAAAGGTTCGAAAGTTCTGATTCCGCGTTCGCAGAGAATTACATTAGGGTTTCCTTCATTCATAATGTACTCTGCAGCAAATAACCATTCATCTACAGTTGTAGCCAAACCATTTTTGAGAATTACTGGTTTGTTTACTTTACCAACTTCTTTCAATAAATCAAAATTTTGTGTATTTCTTGCTCCGATTCTGATTATGTCCACGTACTTTGCAACCTTTTCAACCTCTCGTGTATCCATAACCTCGGTTTCAACAACAAGACCGGTTTCATCACCAACTTTTCTGATGATTTTCAATCCTTCTTCTCCCAGTCCCTGAAAAGCATATGGAGAAGTTCTTGGCTTGTAAGCACTGGCTCTGAAAACTCTTACACCCATTTTTTTCAAGGCATTTGCAATCTCAAACATTTGTTCTTCGCTTTCACAGGCACAGGGGCCCGCAATCATTACAATATCTTTTCCGCCAAACTTTACACCCTTAACCTCGACAATAGTATTATCAGGATGAGCTTCTCTTGAAACTCTTCTGTAAGGCTTTTGTACCGGCATTACTTTCTCAACATAATCAAGGCCTAAAAGCTTTTCCTTATCAACTTTTCTTTCATCGCCAATAATTCCAATAATGCACTTATCAGTTCCTTTGGAAATGTGTGCCTGTAAACCAAATTTTTCAACAATATCAACAACATGGTCGATTTGTTCCTGAGTTACTTTATTGTTCATTACAATTATCATTTTTTATCCCTCTTCAATCCTTGTTCAATTTTTTTTACAATGGATTTAGCATCCATTTCATATTTATTCAATAAATCAAAAGCGCTTCCTGATTCTGCAAATCTATTGTTTAAGCCAATTCTTAATAACCTAGCGTCAATCCTTTTCTCAGCTATTATTTCAGCTACACTAGCCCCTAGAGCCTCTACAATACCATCTTCAGCAGAAACAACTAAACCATTTTTAGCTGCTTTTTCAACTGCTTTTTCATCAATTGGCTTTAAAGAAACACAATTCAAAACACTTGCACTGATTCCTTTTTCCTTCAGAATATCAGCTGCTTTCATTGCTTCAGGAACCATTGAACCAATTGCAATAATCGAAGCATCGCTTCCTTCCTTCAATAAGAAAGAAGTTCCTGCTTTTACTTCAGGAACATCATCATTCAGTATAATTGTTTTTTCTCTCGCAGTTCTCATGTAATGCGGGCCTTTATTTTCGTACATTGCTCTTGTACAAGCAATTGTTTCAAAAACATCAGCAGGAACAAACACATTCATGTTTGGTAAGTTCCTCATTAATGCAAGATCAGTTATTCCTTGTCCTGTTGGACCGTCCTTTCCGGTCATTAATCCTCCGTGGCTTCCAACGATTTTAACATTTGTATTTGAATAACAAACACTAACTCTTATTTGGTCATAAGCTCTTGTAGGAAGAAAGCATGCAAATGAACTTATGAATGGAACTTTTCCGCAAGTTGCTAGTCCGGCTGCCATTGAAACCATGTCCTGTTCAGAAATTCCAGCGTACTTGAATCTATCCGGAAAAACTTTTGCAAAATCATAAGCTTTGGAACTCTTTGCTAAATCAGCATCCATTACAACAATTTCTTCGTGCTTCTCGCCAAGTTCAACAAGTGTTTGTCCGTAGGTTTCTCTGGTAGCTGCCTTTTCGCCTTTTTTGTAGCTCATTTATGACAACTCCTTCATTGCTTCTTCGTCCACCGTTGCGTCGGTGGGGTGCGCGTCCACCTTCGGTAGGACATTCATTTCAATTCCACCATTGCTTCTTCGTATTGTTCTTTGCTCAATGCTTTTCCATGCATGTTCGGATCATCTTCTATGCTTTTCACACCTTTTCCCTTTATTGTGTTTGCAATTATACAGGTAGGCTTTCCGTCTTCCCTTGCCTGTTTCAAAGCTTTCAGAATTTCTTCCATGTTATGCCCGTCAATTGTAATTACTTCCCATCCGAATGCTTCAAACTTTTTATCCAGCGGTTCAATATCCTTTTCTTCAGTAATCCACCCGTCATTCTGCAATCTGTTCCTATCAACTATTAGTGTAACATTATCAAGTCCGAAGTTCGGTGTTGCCATTATGCTTTCCCAGCACTGGCCTTCGTGCAATTCTCCGTCTCCGAACATCACATAAGTGTGATAATCTTTTTTATCCAGTTTTGCAGCCCATGCAATTCCATTCCCGACACTCAAACCCTGTCCTAAAGAACCAGTTGCGATTTCAACTCCTGGAATGCTTCTACTTGGATGTCCTTGGAGAAGATGATTTATTTCTCTCAAATGTTTTAGTTCTTCTTTTGGAAAATAACCCGCTTCTGCTAAACAAACGTAAATTGCCGGTGCTCCATGTCCTTTGCTCAGAATAAACCTGTCTCTGTTTGGGTCTTCTGGTTTCTTTGCATCATGTTTCATTTCACTGAAATACAAAGCAGTCATTATGTCAATGCAACTCATTGATGTAGTTGGGTGGCCAGATTGACTGATATTAGTCATTTCCACAATGTCTTTTCTGAGTTTTTTCGCTGTTTCTTCCAGTTTTTGTGTGTCCATTTTTAATCAAATTTCCTTGTGTGTTTTTTTATAAATTATTTTGGTTAAATCCTTTTTTATTACCTGAGTTCCTGTTTCACTTTTTCCGTCAGAAGAGTCGACAAATTGTCGATAACTCAACTCTTTGCCGGTGCAAAACCAAAATCACTCAAACCTCGCTTTTTGAGGGTAACTTCCAAGTACTTTTATGAAGCTCGTGCTTTTTTCCAGGTCTTTGAAAGCCTTTTTTACTTTTGCATCCTGTTCATGGCCTTCAAAGTCCACAAAGAATACGTATTCCCAGTTTTTATTCTTTGTTGGCCTGGATTCTATTTTTGTCATATTAATGTTATCATCTTTAAGAGATTGTAATGCATTGAATAACGCTCCTGATTCATGCTTTACTGAGAACACTATTGAGGTTTTGCATTTTTCTGCTTTTTCCATGCTTTTTTTTCCAATTACCAAAAACCTTGTGTAGTTTCCTGCCTTATCCTGAATATTCTCTGCAAGTACCTGCAAACCATATTTTTTTGCTGCAAGTTTTGTTCCTATTCCGGCTGAATTTATGTATAAGCTTGCTGATTCTACTCCTTTTGCCGTGGAGCTTACTTCCATTATTTCTGCTTTTGGAAGATTTTTTGCAACCCAATTTTTGCATTGTGCTAATGCCATTGGGTGTGTGTATAATTTTTTAATATCCCTCAGCCTGTGGTTTGAAATTAAATTATGGTTTATTTCATGTGCTATTTCTGCTACTATTTTTAAGTTTGAATACAAAAACAAGTCATAAGTTCTTGTAACGCTTCCTTCTAATGTATTTTCTATAGGAACCACTCCGAATTCTGCTTCTCCTTTTTCCACTGCCCTAAATACTTCCTTAATTGAATCTTTGGCTTTGTATTCCGGTGCTGATCCAAAGTGTTTTAGTGCTGCTGCGTGAGTGAAAGTTGTTTCCGGTCCTAAAAATGCTATTTTTAGATTCCCCTGTGCTTTTCTACTTGCTGAGAATATTTCCCTGAATATTCCTTCAAGGTCTTTCAGTTCTACTTTTCCCTTATTCTTTTTGTACAGTTTTTCAAGCACTTCTTGTTCTCTCACTGGATCATAAATAGATATTTTTTCGTTCTTTTTTTCTTTTCCAATTTCTTTGGCAAGGCCTATTCTTTTCCCGAGTAGTTCGAGTATTTTTTCATCCACTTCATCAATGCTTTTTCTTTGCTTTTCCAAACTCATTCTAAAACCACTATAACCATATTTAACTTAAAAAATCCTTTTTTGGAACCCTTCTTTCTGCGCAAAAGTCAGAGGGGTCTTATTTAAAAAACCAGAAATAAAAATAAAAACCGAATGCAGACTTAACCCTAGCCAAAACAGACTCATTCTGGGTAAAAGTGATTGAATTCATAACAATATAATACCCCTAAAGTCTATTTAAGGGTTTTGAAAGAAAAAAGTTTAAATTTGCTGAAAACCTAGTATGTCTTATGCTTTCTGCAAGATTGTTTTGGCTTTTGTCTTTAGCATTACTTGGGTTTTCTTTAGTAGTTGAGTTTACTGTTCGGCGTTTTGTTGCTTTTGGTTTTATTGGAGATATCCTATTTTACGGTGCGATAATTGGATTTTTAGGATTTATGTTAAGACAGCGTTGGGGATATTTACTAGTTTTGATTGTTCAAATCCTTTATTTAGTAACATTTGTTTTCCCGCAAGTCTTGATTTTTGAAACAATCGCTCAAGTAATTGGCATTGGTATACTTTTCATGTCAAAATCATATTTTTCTCAAAAATAATCTTTTTTAGTAGGTGATTCAGGTTTTCTCTGTATTTAAAACAACAACCCTGCATAATTAATGTATATTAATAAAATTAAACTCATAATTAGCAAACGATTTAGAAAATTTTTTGACTGCTAAAAATAAAATATTTATTTAAAATAAAATTATTTTAAAAAATAAAATTTCTTTATACCAGAGCCGGAGGGACTATAATGGAAAACACAAGAACTACTAGAACAGGTAAAGAACATACAACAATTCAAGAAGACATAGATGAAAATAGAAGAAGACATGATGAAATAAGAAAAAAGAACCTGAGTTCAGCAAGATAAAAAAAGCCTTGTCAAAAAAAGGCTTCAAATTCTTTTTTTAACAAAACAAGAATTAAGGAATGCGTGTGTGGAACTCAACCATTAAATACTTCCTAATTCTATTATTTTTCA
>JBDRLP010000053.1:0-7485 GCA_043812975.1 Candidatus Iainarchaeum sp.
AATCTTTTGTAACTAGTCATTTCTTTTCACTCTTTGCTATTTTTTGGATTATTTCTAATTCTTTTTTTGCTTCTGGTTCATACAAGTTATTGAACGTGTATGTGAAATCATGCATAGCACCGAACAGAACGAATTCAAGTTTTTCCGCAAGAGAACCTTTATTTCTTGCTACTGAAAAGTGAGCAATATCTTTGTCTATTTTACCAGTGTCTCTTGACATTTTTTGATAACCGCTTCTAACGTAATTCAACATTTTCAGTTGAGTGTCTATTTGTGTTTCATAAAGGTCAGTTATCCTATCAATATCTTTTTGATAAACCCTTACAGTTGTTTGTTTTTGGTTACCTTGCCCTGTATCGTTCCAAATTTCTTGAACGTCTTTTAGTTTTTCTTTTTTATCTTGTTTCATTCTGTTTCACCTGCTTTTTGAAGTTCTTTAAGTTTGTTATTCAGAACTTCTAATGCCTCTTTTTCACTTGTTTGTGCATCTTTTATGTCTTTAATGAACGATTTTATTTCTGTGTTGTAATATTTTAAGTGTTTCATTGTATGTTCATTAGATAATGGAATTAGTGATTTTCTCCATTTTGCCAAAGCACCATTAAAATTTTTCTTAAGTGGTTCTTCTGCTGAAACCAATTCAGGTTCATCCTCATCATCACTGTATTTCATTATGCTTCACCTTCTTTTTGAAGTTCTTCTTCAATCTTTTCCTCTAATTCATTGTTAAATTCTTCTTCCAGTTCTTCATTTATTTTCTCTGAAAGTTCTTCCTTCATTTCCTCTAATCTTTTCTCAAGAATGTCCTCAACTCTTGCTTCAAGGGTTTTCTCAAAATCCTCTCTTAATTCCTTTTCTATTTCTTCTCTACTTTTGTTTTCAACCATTTTAAATCTCCTCCATTGTTTGTATACTTTCTGTTTACAAACTGTTACAATTAGTATACTAAATGTATATAAAGATATCTTTTTACCGTTCTTTAAATTCAACTTCCCAAGCATTATTTTTAGGGTTCAAAGTCCATATTGCATGGTATTTTTTGCCTTTTTCAAGGTGTTGAGTGGCATAGAATGGAATGCCTGAATACCAACTGTTTCCTCTCTTGTGTATTGCTCGTTTAATTTCCATTTTTTCACTCTTTTTCTATTTTTCTTGCTTTTCTTCCCCAACCACTCATAGCATTACCTGTTTTTGGAGTTTCAATGTATTTTCCTCTTACAAAATGAGTGCGGAATAACCACTTTGCTGGTTCTCCTTCTTCCCTGAACTCCTCATACTGGTTTGGAGTTAGCATGGTTTTTGGGTAACCGTCACCAGCAACCTTGTCTTTGAATTCTTCGCTTTTCTTCCATCTCTCAATTTCTCGTTCATACTTTTTTTTCATACTCATATTAATATTGTGGACAATTAAATATATAAGAACTGTGCTTCACAATTACTAACGTATACTAAACTAAGTGGGGTAATGAACTCAGTTGGGTTTACCCGTTGGGGGCACCTCACCATTAAGTTTAAATTTAAAAAAAAACCTAGGAGATATATTATGAAAAAAGTTACAATAATTGGAGCAGGAAATGTTGGTGCAACAGCAGCTTTTGTATTAGGAATGAAAGGAATTTGTGATATCGTGCTGATAGATAAATTTGGCGATATGGCAAAAGGAAAAGCAATAGATCTGACACAATGTATTTCAGCCCAAGGCATAAATTCAAAAATTATTGGAACGGGTGATTTTTCTGAAATGAAAGATTCGGATATTATTATAATTACAGCAGGTATACCAAGAAAACCAGGCATGACCAGAGATGACCTAATAAAAATCAATAAAGAAATAATTGGTAGTATATGCAAAGAAATCAAAAATTATTCTAAAGATTCCATATTAATTAACGTAACAAATCCAATGGATGCTATCACTAATTTTATATCAAAACAAATAGACATTCCAAAAAATAAACTAATTGGAATGGGCGGAGTACTTGATGGCATGAGATTTGCCCAAAAGATCAAAAAACGAATAAATCTTTCATTTTCTGATATTTCTACGATGGTAATAGGAGAACATGGAAATGGAATGATTCCTGTCCCTGAATATACAACAATCAAAGGGATACCAATAACTGAATTAATAGAAAAAGAAGAAATAGAAAAAATTATTGAAGATACAAAAAACGGTGGATTAGAAATAGTTGAATTATTGAAAAATGGAAGTGCTTTTTATGCTCCTGGAAATGCAATCGCAATAATGGTTAAAAGTATATTAAATGATGAGAAAAATATCGTTTGCGCTTGTTCTTATCTTAAAGAAAACGATGTATTCATTGGAATGCCTGTAGTTTTAGGTAAAGATGGCGTAGAAAAAGTGATTATGCCAGATTTAAGTGATGAATTAAAAGAAAAATTTGAAAATTCTATTTCATCATTAAAAAGTAAATTATAAAATAAATTTTTAAACACTCTTCAACTTTTTTGATTCCACACTAGCTTTAAGAACGCTTTGGTGTTTCAGTAGTTCATACCAATATTGTACCCCGAGACATTGGTGCATGAGGTCTTTTTTATGCTTGAAGAATTGAAATCAAAAAACTTCAGAACCAACCTATTACTGGGTTTATTTATCGCGTCAATCATAGCTTCTAATCTCCTTGGGGGAAAGATAGCTGAAATTTCTCTTTTCGGAATTCCGATTATTTTTAGTGTTGGTTTAGTTGCTTTTGCTTTTACTTTTCCGATAACTGATATTATTGCTGAGGTTCATGGCAGGAAAAAAGCCCAGGAATTTGTTTACATTGGATTAATTGCATTAATTTTTGTTTTAATAGTAACAGTCATTTCAGTTAATCTTCCTTATGCTGAAAGAAGCTGGATTACTTCTGAACAATACGGTGCGGTTTTTGACCAGAGCATAAGAATACTCATAGCTTCAATAATCGCGTTTTTCATTGCTCAGATGCATGATATTTTTTCTTTTGAATTTTGGAAACAAAAAACCAAAGGGAAATATTTGTGGCTTAGAAACAATGCAAGTACTATTGTGAGCCAAGCTATTGATTCCACGATTTTCATGTTTATTGCATTTTACCAGGTTTCGCCAAAATATGATGTTGGCTTTATCATAAGTCTCATAATTCCTTATTATGTTCTGAAAGTAGCCTTAGCTATTATGGACACTCCAGTGGTTTATGCTATCGTAAAGTGGCTTAAGAGTGCAGAATCCGAATAGCTTTTTAAACTTGTGCTAGTAGAAATTCCTAAATAATACCTTTTTTTTAAATTGGTGAGCATTTTTTGAGTAGACGAAGCAATGACAGTTCCAGGTTCAAGAAGACCAAGGCTAGACAGCGTTGGAAATGGAAAAAAAAGAAAATGAGAAGAAAAAAACGTAAGAAACGCTACTTAAGACAAAGAGCTAAGTGATAGCTAAAGGCTTTTATTAACAACTTTCCCAATTTAACAATGCTGCTTTCAATTGTAATTGGGGCTTTAAATGAAGAAAAGTATATTGCTAAAACCCTAGAAACAGCCAATTGCCAGAAAACATCTCACAAGGTAGAAGTCATTGTAGGTGATGGTTATTCTGAAGACAAAACTATTCAGATAGCAAAAAAATTAGGCGCAAAGGTTGTTCAGGAAAAAAACAGAAGTGCAGCATGGGAAAGACAAGCAGGTTCCAAAATAGCAAAAGGAGAAGTTATTTGCTTTACTGATGCTGATGCAGATATTCCTGATTCTTGGATTCAAACCATTGCTGAAGAATTTGAAAAAGACAAAAAACTAGCACTACTCTATGGACCTGTTTACTTATCTGATGATGACAGCTTTAACAAAAAACTAAGCAAGTACATGATGTACTATTATTTGAGTATTCTTTCAAAAATTGGAATGCACAATCCAATCGGTTCTAATATTGCAGTAAGAAGAACTGCGTTTGAAAAAATTGGCGGATTTAACACTGCGCTTGTTACTGCTGAGGACTTGGATTTAGCAAAAAGAATAAGGAAAGAAGGAAAACTAAAATTTAACCCTAAAGTTTTTTTGGATGTTTCTGCAAGGCGTGTAAAAAAATGGGGTTATGTAAGATACGCGATTTTCCACATGATTAATGGTTTGAAATTCCAGTTTTTTGGTAAATCTTCAAAGGAGTACCATCCTGTAAGGTGACGATTATGAATTTTCTAGACAAGATTTTCCTGACTTTATTAGAAACAACTCCTTCGAAAGAAGTTTTTGTAAATTTGCATGCTTCTTCCAGAAACCTTTCAGTTGTTCAGAATTTAATTAACAATGGACAGAAAGTTTTGGATGTCGGATGCGGTTTGGGATTAACCGGAGAATACTTAACAAAAAAAGGTTTTTCTGTTACAGGCATTGAACTTGATACAGCATTAGCAGAACGTGTTAATAATTACATTTCTTATGAAATACAAAACAAAAACGCGGCTCATTTAGAGTATGAGGATAATTCTTTTGATTCTGCAATTTTTATGTATGTTTTTCATCACATTCCTATTCAGAAACACTCTGAAGTTCTGAAAGAAATTGAACGTGTTTTAAAGCCGGGTGGAAAAATGATTATGATTGAACCTGACCCTAACTCAAAATTTGATTTAATCTGGGATAAGATTTTTTTTGCAGATAATTTTTATCATTACTTTGATGTTTATGGAAACTTCAGTTTAATAAGAAAAGGAAACATGCGTATTTTTGAAGTAAAAAAAGAAGACATTTCAGCTCTTGAATTCAGCTATGTTGGGGAAGTAAAATGAGAATCGCATTTTTCACTGACAGTTATCTGCCACAAATTAATGGGGTTGTAACCCAGATAAAAAACACTTCCGAGGAACTTGCAAAAAGAGGTCACGAAATCCTTATAGTTTGCCCTGCAGATAACAAGAAATTTAAAGAAACAAATTCAAAAGGAATAAAAGTAATTTATCTTCCTTCACTAACTTTACCGACTTACGATGATTACAAAATAACTCCCCCTACTTCAGCCAGAATAAAAAAAGAACTGAAAAAATTCAATCCAAATATTATTCACGTTCACACTCCTTTCGGAGTAGGCTGGATGGGGGTTAGATACGGAAAAAGATTCAAAATACCAGTGATAGGAACTTACCACACTCTGATTCCTGAGTTCATGATGTATCTTCCTATTCCTTTTTTGAATGAAACAAGTTTTGCTAAAAAAATTGCGTGGAAATACACTAACATTTTCTACAACAAATGTGATGTTATAACAACACCCTCTATTTCAATGAAAAAGGAATTAGAAAAGAACGGTGTGAAAAAAACAATTGCTCTTCCAAACGCAATTAATTTTAAACAATTCAACAAAGTAAAAAAGAAAAGTTACGAAACCAAAAAACCAAAGATAATTTATTTCGGAAGAATTGGTTTTGAAAAAAATATTGAAGTGCTAATTTTTGCCTTGAAGCATTTACTTTGGAAAAACAAAAATGTTTCCTTAACAATAACTGGTTCAGGCCCTGCTTTAAAATTTTTGAAAGATCTTGTGAAGGAAGAAAAACTTTCAAAGCACGTTACTTTCCAGAAACCATTGCGTGAAAATGAATTAGCAAAGCATGTTGCAAAACACGATATTTTTGTAACTCCATCCACCATTGAAACTCAAGGTTTAACAATTCTTGAATCAATGGCTTGCGGAATTCCAACAGTTGGAGCTGACTATTTAGCTATTCCGGATTCGGTTAAAGAAAACAAAAATGGTTTTTTGTTTGCGCAGTTTGACTTTGTGGAATGTGCTTCAAAAATAGAAAAGCTCCTAAAATCAGCTCCTTTGAGAAAAAAACTTGGCAAAAATGCAATAGAAACAGCACGCCAATATTCACTTGAACACATTGTCTCCGAGTGGGAGAAATTATATGCTAAAACCGCCAAAACAAGCCAAAATCGCTAGAAACCTTTATAAATCTACTATGAGCCAATATATACCTAACATCAACCCAACAAACAAATACAAATAATACGCGAAGCCGAAGTCATAAATTCTATTTTATTCGGTGGATTGCATTGGAACTTTTGCGCGAGAGACCTCTTTTTGGCGTCTCGTTTTGCAGCGCTATTTTTCGGGTTGAAATAAGGGTTGATGTTACGGTAAACATGAGTACTAAAGTTTTTTTTGGTATGATGTTGGTTGTTATCAGAGGTATTCTGTAATAGAAACCCTGACAATTTCATTAAGTGGATAAAAAGCCAAATCAGGTATTAGCTTGAAAATTAATTCCAGCTGATCCTGCTGGCGGATACTGCTATCGAAGTTCGATTCAGCCATGCAAGTCTAAGAGTCCAGCTATGGGGACTCTGGCATACGGCTCAGTAACACGTAGTTAACCTACCCTTAGGAAGAGTTAATCCTGGGAAACTGGGGATAATGCTCTATAGGAAAAAGATACTGGAATGTTCTTTTTCTCAAACGAGATACACCATGCAAGTTATCGCCTTAGGATGGGACTGCGGTGGATTAGGTAGTTGGTGAGGTAAAGGCTCACCAAGCCGAAGATCCATACGGGCCTTGAGAGAGGGAGCCCGGAGAAGGGTACTGAGATAAGGACCCTAGCCCTACGGGGTGCAGCAGGCGCGAATCTTCTGCAATGCACGAAAGTGTGACAGAGGGACTTCGAGTGCTAGCTTTGCTAGCTTTTGCTAACTCCAGAACGGTTAGCGAATAAGGACTGGGTAAGATGCGTGCCAGCCGCCGCGGTAATACGTACAGTCCGAGTGGTATCCCCTTATATTGGGCCTAAAGCGTTCGTAGCCTGTTTTGTAAGTCCTTTGTGAAATCGGCTCTCTTAAGGAGTCGAATTGCAAGGGATACTGCAAAGCTCGAGACCGGGAGACGTGAAGGGAATTTTCGGAGTAGTGGTGAAATGCTGTGATCCTGAAAAGACCACCTGTAGCGAAGGCGCTTCACGAGAACGGCTCTGACGGTGAGGAACGAAAGCTGGGGGAGCGA
Source organism: Candidatus Iainarchaeum sp. (assembly GCA_043812975.1). GTDB lineage: Archaea > Iainarchaeota > Iainarchaeia > Iainarchaeales > Iainarchaeaceae > UBA493. The sequence continues at coordinate 6,977 of JBDRLP010000053.1, forward strand.
CCCGGATTAGATATGGGATTGGGAGAAACAATTAAAAACTTCAAAGCACTAAATAAGTTATGGAACAAGGATTAGAATACCGACTAAAGGGTTTTCTCAGTAAACACAGAGAAATTGAAAAACAAAATGGCAAGTTCAGATACAAGAATTCTCCATTTCTTGTAAAACTGCCAAACAAGTTTTCAGTTGAACTCTGTAGGTTGCTAGGAATAATACATGGAGACGGCAATATGTCAAACTCCAGAATCTTGGTAACCGATAAATCCAAAAAATATCACAAAGTTGTCAAAGAACTTTTTGGGAAAGTCTTTGGTATTACTCCAAACATTTTCCATGACAAAAATAGGAACACTTACTACAGCCACATAAAAAGAAAAGCTGTTTATTTGTTCCTTGTTGAAGTGCTTGAGGTTCCAGGGGGTTCAATAAGAAAGAGCCTGTCGCTGCCATCCTATGTGAAAACATGGAATGGAAAACTAAAAGGCGCTTATCTTGGAGGACTCCTTGAT
>JBDRLP010000054.1:0-3536 GCA_043812975.1 Candidatus Iainarchaeum sp.
TAATTTTGCAGCAGGAGGAATTGCAACTCCTGCAGACGTTGCATTAGTAATGCAGTTAGGTTCAGAAGGAGTCTTTGTCGGCTCAGGAATATTCAAATCATCTAATCCGTTAAAATTAGCCAAAGCAATAGTTCAGGCAACTACATACTACAACAAACCAGATAAACTTGCAAAAGTTTCATTCAATTTAGGAAAATCAATGAAAGGAAACGAAATCTCAAAACTAAAAGAAAAATATGCTGAACGCGGAATATAAAAAAAAAGTGATTTAATTGCTGATTGGAATTCTTGCATTACAAGGAGATTTTGCAGAACACAAAGAAATACTAGATAAACTAAAAGTGAAAAGCGTTTATGTAAAAACAAAAACTGATTTAAACAAAATTGATGCATTGATTATTCCTGGCGGGGAATCAACCACAATAGGAAAATTACTGAAAGAAACCGGTTTGGGAACAAAAATAATGTCTAAAGCAAAAAAAGGAATGGCTGTTTTTGGAACCTGCGCAGGAGCAATTTTATTGGCAAAAAAAGTTATCGGAAAAAAAGTTTTTTCATTATCATTAATTGATGTGGCAATAGAAAGAAATGGTTTTGGGAGACAAAATGATTCTTTTGATGGAAAAATAAAAACAGATTTTGGAGAAATATCAGCTTCTTTTATCAGAGCACCAAAAATCAAATCAATAGGAAAAAAAGTCCAGGCAATAGGAAAAATCGGAAAAGAAATAGTTATAGCAAAACAAAAAAATATTTTAATTTCAACCTGTCATCCGGAAATAACTTTTGATACAAAACTGCATAAATATTTTTTGGAAATGATAAAAAATTAGTCAGTAAAAACCGATGCAGTTACCCCGCCGTCCCAAGAAAATCTCGGCCTTATTTTAACCATCCACAAATTTTCTGTATTGTCATCCAGAATCAAAGCAAAACCTTTTGCTTTAGGCATTTCCTGATAATACTTGTCAAAATTCTGATGCATATAAGAAGGCCTTAAAGCAGAAACTGCTTCAATATCCGGCTGGGAAGTTAATCTATGGCTGATAAATAAATCACATTGGGAAATAGAATCAGGATGCAGTTTGTTTGGTCGCTGGGTTGCCAAAACAAGGCTTAATCCTGGTTGTCTTCCTACTCTAACCCATTCTAATAAAACTTTTAATGCAAGGCTTGGCCTGTCTTTTGGCATAAACATATGCGCTTCATCAATTAACATCCAGACAATAGGCATTTCACTTTCTTTTTTTCCTGTTTCAATTAATCTGATTTCTTCTTCTTTTCTATACAGCATTCTTTCTTCAAACAATTTTTTTCCAAGCAAAGCAACAATAATTTCTCTTGTTCCCTCCATGCCAATTGCCTGACGGTAAGCAGAAACATCAATAATAGTTATTTTTCCTGGTGCAGCCAAATCCTTTATTTTAGTTCCTTCTTTTTCAAACAAACCCCAAGATTTAGCTATTTTCATCCTGCCAATTACTGCATCCTTAACTCTTTTATCTGCATCTTTATCTAATTTAATTACAGAAATAATTTTTTCAATATCATATAACGAACCAAGCTTTTCTTTTACTGAAGTAATTATTCTTGAAAGCAATACTCCTTCAGGCTCCTTCCAGGTTAAACCAAACAAAGCAAGCCATTCCTCTGACTCTAACTCAGAAACTTTAATAGTAAAAGCACCGTCAACAGGAATCTTTTTTTCTTTATAAAAAGAAAGTTTTCCTTTTGGAACCAAAACATTAACATCGGTTTTATCAGGAGTTAAATCCCAGTTAAACAATTCAGCTTTTTCTTCTTTATTAGGGACTTTTAAAGTCCAGAAAATTCCTACTGTATCAATCGCAATAACAGAAAGACGCTTTTTGATATGAGCAGGCTGCCTAGCAAACTCCTCCAATAAAACAGCCATTGAATAAGAGTTATGAACAATAATGTCATTTGCAACAAAATTATGGTTTTCTGGAACAGTTAAATCATAAACCAAAAAATCGCCGTTTAATTCATTTATTTCTTTTATTTCATCCCAGAAAATATCTGATTGCGCAATCATCTGAATTAATTCATTTTTATCTTCTATTGCAATCTGCAAAAGTTTTTGCCTGCTAGGTGAATAATGAATACTCTCTCTTAAACTCTTTGGGAATTTGTAACCAATCTTTTTTCCAATTTCAGTCCAATTATCCGGACGGTAATGATTCCAAATGTCTTTTGGGATCGTGTCTGTATTTGGATTTCTTTTCAAAAACTTTATTTCCTGAACTGCATTCTCTTGCAACAATTCTTTTTTTCCAAAGAAACCAATTTCTTTCAAAAACTTTTCAACATTTTCTCCTTTTAACTCTAATTCAAAACTGTCAAATGCGTTTCCATTAAGAACATTTATTTTTTTCCTTAAGGTACTTAAAATTTCAAATCTAAGTAATAGGTGATGAATAGCTCTTATTATTTTCTCTGACTTGGATGCACAAGAAACTCTCCATGTTTCAGTGTTTTTGTCAAAATAAATTGAACCATCACAACTAAAATATCTATTCAAAAATAAAGCAATTTTTTGCTTTGAAAGGTTAAAAAGTATTTCTGGGATAATTTTGTTTCCTGAAGTTAAATTATAAATTCCTAATTCTTCTAACCAATTTTTTAAGGTGTGTGGCCTGCTGAACTTAATCCCTTTAGCGAATTTTCCATTGTTTCTTACATTTAATAAAATCTCCTGCTTGAAGTTTTTACAAACAACCCTATAATTATAATTAGAACTTAAATTTACAGTTAAATTTGAATCAAAGTCATCAACTGAATTCTTAAAGTCATTAATAATTTTTTCATCAACATTACTAAACCAAACTGTTTTTCTTTTTGTATGCCCTTCAGCAATTAAATAAGCTAAAAGTTTTACTTCGCTTTCTCTTAAAAATTCTTCTCCAAAAACTTTTATTTTCCTTGGGGTTGCTATTCTGCCCCCTTTCTTTAATTCTTGTGCAGGAACCCACCCATTAATTGTCAGCAAAGGATGTTCAGGCGTTAACTTAATTTCTTTTCCACTCCTTAAAACAACTTTCAGCATTTTATTTACTTTTCTTTTATAGAACTCTGTCTTTTCAGATTCTTTGATTTTATATTCAGAATTCAAGCTCAAAATTTTTCTTTTATCGTTTTCCAAATCTTTTATTGGAACTGATGAACCATCACACAATGTAATTAGTGTTTCTCCGTCAAGACACTTTCCGCCTCCTCTTTTGCCGCAGATTAAAATTACATGAGGCTTTGCAATATCCATTAAGATTTTTCTTCCTAAAACAGGAGTTTCACCTGAACTCATTACAGTTTTAGCAATATAAGCAGTTCCTTTATCCTTATACTTTTCCAAGTCATGCGCGCTTCTTCCAAGAACTGCTTTCTTTTCCCCTAAATCAATATCCATAATATCTGTAATACAATAAGAAAGGTTAATTAAATAGTTTTTGCTTTGAATTATTTAAAGCAATAAACCATTACAGGAGAATATAAAATGGGCTGGACTACTGCAAAAGGAA
>JBDRLP010000055.1:0-2803 GCA_043812975.1 Candidatus Iainarchaeum sp.
TAATTTTGCAGCAGGAGGAATTGCAACTCCTGCAGACGTTGCATTAGTAATGCAGTTAGGTTCAGAAGGAGTCTTTGTCGGCTCAGGAATATTCAAATCATCTAATCCGTTAAAATTAGCCAAAGCAATAGTTCAGGCAACAACATACTACAACAAACCGGATAAACTGGCAAAAGCTTCATTTAATTTAGGAAAAGCAATGAAAGGAAACGAATTATCAGAACTAAAAGAAAAATACGCTGAACGCGGAATATAAACAATATACTTATATATCTTTTTGATATCTATTTGATAGGTGATTTGATGGGGGAAACTTTAGTCAGGTTTGAAGGAGCACAGGAATTAATTATGGATAAGCTTGTTGAAGCTGGAGTGTATAAAACCAGAAGCGAAGCTATCAGAGCAGGCATAATTGAATTAGGCAAGGAATATGAAGTATTCAAGAGTATTCAAGATTTGGAGGATGAACTGGCTGTAAGAAAAATGCAGAAAATAAGTGAGGAAATAAAACAAGGAAAAAGAAGAGTTTTCACAAAAAAGGAAGTAATGAAAAAATACGGCTTTAAGTGATTTTTTTGTTTGAATTAGATTTTGCAGAAGACTGGGATAAATTTTTCAAAAAATTGGATAAAAATGACAAGAATAGGATTTGGAAAAGAATTCAAAAACTTGAAGAACTTGATAAAGCCAGACACTTAAAACACGGGTTTCCTTTTTTTATTGTTGAATCAGGACAAGACAGAATTGCTTTTAAGGAAAAAAGCAAAACAAGGGAAATAATATTTGCAGGAAACCACAAGCAATACGAAAAATGGTATAAAGAGCGGTAAGTGATTTTATGCTGATTGGAATTCTTGCATTACAAGGAGACTTTCTTGAACACAAAGAAATACTTGACAAACTAAAAGTTAAAAGTATTTTTGTTAAAACAAAAGAAGACCTTGAAAAAATTGATGCATTGATTATTCCCGGCGGAGAATCAACCACAATAGGAAAACTCCTGAAAGAAACAGGAATAGGAACAAAAATAATTTCTAAAGCAAAAAAAGGAATGGCTGTTTTTGGAACCTGCGCAGGAGCAATTTTACTGGCAAAAAAAGTTATTGGAAAAAAAGTTTTTTCATTATCATTAATTGATGTGGCAATAGAAAGAAATGGTTTTGGAAGACAAAATGATTCTTTTGATGGAAAAATAAAAACAGATTTTGGAGAAATTACAGCTTCTTTTATCAGAGCGCCAAGAATCAAATCAATAGGAAAAAAAGTTCAGACAATAGGAAAAATCGGAAAAGAAATTGTCATGGCAAGACAAAAAAATATTTTGATTTCAACTTGTCATTCAGAAATCACTTTAGATACAAAACTGCACGAATATTTTCTGGGAATGATAAAAAATTAGTCAGTAAAAACAGAAGCTGTTACTCCGCCATCCCAAGAAAATCTCGGCCTTATTTTAACCATCCATAAATTTTCTGTATTGTCATCCAGAATCAAAGCAAAGCCTTTTGCCTTTGGCATTTCCTGATAATATTTATCAAAATTCTGATGCATATAAGAAGGCCTTAAAGCAGAAACTGCCTCAATATCCGGCTGGGAAGTTAATCTATGGCTGATAAATAAATCACATTGGGAAATAGAATCAGGATGCAGTTTATTTGGCCTTTGAGTTGCCAGAACCAAACTTAAACCAGGCTGTCTTCCTACACGAACCCATTCCAATAAAACATTTAATGCAAGGCTTGGCCTGTCTTTTGGCATAAACATATGCGCTTCATCAATTAACATCCAGACAATAGGCATCTCACTTTCCTTTCTTCCGGTTTCAATCAACCGTATTTCTTCTTCTTTCCTGTAAAGCATTCTTTCTTCAAACAATTTTTTTCCAAGCAAAGCAACAATAATTTCTCTTGTGCCTTCCATTCCGATTGCCTGACGGTAAGCAGAAACATCAATTATATTGATTTTTCCGGGTGCAGCCAAATCCTTTATTTTAGTCCCTTCTTTTTCAAACAAGCCCCAGCTTTGTGCAACTTTTAACCTGCCGATTACTGCATCCTTAACTCTTTTGTCTGCATCCCCGTCCTTCAGCACTGCATTAATTATTTTTGGAATATCATATAATGTTCCAAGTTTTTCTTTTACTTCTTCAATTATTCTTGAAAGCAATACTCCTTCTGGTTCCTTCCAAGTCAGATTGAATAAAGCAAGCCATTCCTCTGACTCTAATTCAGAAACTTTTATTGTGAAAGCCCCGTCAACAGGAATCTTTTTTTCTTTATAAAAAGAAAGCTTTCCTTTCGGAACCAAAACATTAACATCAGTTTTATCAGGAGTCAAATCCCAGTTAAACAATTCAGCTTTTTCTTCTTTGTTGGGAACTTTTAAAGTCCAGAAAATTCCAACAGTATCAATTGCAATAACAGAAAGCCGTTTTTTAATATGTTCCGGCTGCCTTGCAAACTCTTCTAATAAAACAGAAAGAGTATATGATTTTCCAGCTCCTCTTTTGCCGCAGATTAAAATGACATGAGGCTTTGCAATATCCATTAAAATTTTTCTTCCCAAAACAGGAGTTTCACCTGAACTCATTACTGTCTTTGCAATATAAGCAGTTCCTTTATCCCTGTACTTTTCCAAGTCATGTGCGCTTCTTCCAAGAACAGCTTTCTTTTCCCCTAAATCAATATCCATAATATCTGTAATACAATAAGAAAGGTTAATTAAATAGTTTTTGCTTTGAATTATTTAAAGCAATAAACCATTACAGGAGAATATAAAATGGGCTGGACTACTGCAAAAGGAA
>JBDRLP010000056.1:0-5135 GCA_043812975.1 Candidatus Iainarchaeum sp.
CTTTTCATCATTAAAGAATTAGTTACAACAGAAACAGAAGAAAATGCCATTGCTGTGCCTGCTATTACTGGGCTTAGCAGGATTCCTGTGAATGGGTATAGTATTCCTGCTGCAATTGGGAGGCCTATGATGTTGTATATGAATGCCCAGAATAGGTTTTGTTTGATTTTGTTCATTGAGTATTTGCTTAGTTCGATTGCTGTTACTACGTCTCGTAAATCATTTTTCACTAGTATTATGTCGCCTGTTTCTATTGCAACATCAGTTCCTGAACCAATTGCAATACCAATATCTGCCTGTGCAAGAGCAGGAGCATCATTTATTCCATCTCCGACCATTGCAACTTTTTTTCCTTCACTTTGAAGTTTTTTAACCTCGTTTGCCTTATCCTCAGGCAAAACTTCTGCTAACACGCGGTCAATTCCAACCTGCTTTGCAATTGCATTTGCAGTTCTCTCATTGTCTCCTGTAATCATTATTGTTTCTTTTCCCATTTGGTGAAGCATCTCAATTGCCTTTTTGGAATTTTCCTTAACAGTATCAGCAACCGCAATTATTCCTGCGGGTTTTTGGTTAATTGAAATAAGAATTGCAGTCTTTCCTTCTATTTCCAGGTTTTGTAATTTTGATTCCGAATCTTTTATTGGAATATTTTTTTCCTCAAACAGCTTTCTGTTTCCTAATAAAATATTTTTTTTATTGTAAACTGCTTCGACACCTTTTCCGCTGATTGAATTGAATTTTTCCGGCGAACCAAATTTTATGTTTTTGTTTTTTGCATCTTTCACAATCGCTTCTCCTAAAGGGTGTTCGGATTTATTTTCAACTGCTGCAGCGGTTTCTAAAATTTCATCTTCCGTAAATCCGTTGTAGCTTATAATATCTGTTACTTCAGGTTCTCCTTTAGTTAGAGTTCCTGTTTTGTCGAAAATAATTGTTTGGATTTCTCCTGCTTTTTGTAATGATTCTGCGCTTTTAATTAATATTCCGTGTTCTGCCCCAATACCTGTTCCAACCATTACTGCTGTTGGTGTTGCTAGACCCATTGCGCATGGGCATGCGATTATCATAACTGTTATGAATATTGTTAGTGCGAATAGGAAGCTTTGTGCACCTATGAAAAACCAGAATAGGCCTGCGACAATTGCGATTGCCATTACTATTGGGACAAATACTGAGGAAACTTTATCTGCGAATTCTTGTATGGGTGCTTTGCTTCCTTGGGCTTCTTCAACCAGTTTAATTATTTGTGAGAGTACTGTGTCGGCTCCTATTTTTTCTGCTTTGAATTTGAATGAACCTGTTTTGTTTATGGTTGCTCCGATAACTGTGTCACCTATGTTTTTTTCTACTGGGATGCTTTCTCCGCTAATCATGCTTTCGTCAATGCTTGAGTGTCCCTCAACAAGTTTACCATCAACTGGTATTTTTTGTCCGGGTTTTACTATTACTATGTCGCCAATTTGTACTTCTTCAATTGGAATTTCGACTTCTCTTCCGTTTCTTTCTACGAGTGCGGTTTTTGGTTGTAGTCCCATAAGTTTTTTTATTGCTTCTGAGGTTTTTCCTTTTGCAAGTGCTTCAAAGTATTTTCCTAGGATAATGAACGCGATCAAAAATGCGGCTACTTCAAAGTAAAGGTCGTGTACTGAAAACATTGTGGAGCCAGTGAGGATGGCTATTACTGCGACTAAACTGTAAATGTAAGCAGAACCAACTCCGATAGCAACCAGTGAATCCATGTTCGGGTTCCTGTTTAGTATCAAAGCTTTTAGTCCTGATGAGAAGAATTTTCTTCCTACCCACATTACAGGTGTTGCAAGAATGATTTGTATTATTGCTTCGTTTTGTAAAATGATTTCAGGAACTGGTAGTGGAAAAAAGTTTGCAAACATTAGGTACATTAGTGGAGCTGAGAGTGCAAATGATGTAATGAACTTGTTTTTGTAATCGTTCATTTCTTTTTCTCTTGCTTCTTTTTCAAGGTCTTCGTTTTTGGCTACTTTTGCATCATAACCTGCATTGCCAATAGCTTTGATTAAATCGCTTACCTTAACTTTTTCAGGTTCGAAAGATATTGTTGCTTTTTGTGTTGCAATATTAATTTGGTAACTTTTAACTCCATTCATTTTTCCAAGAGTAGTTTCTATTATTCCTCCGCAATGAGGGTTGTTCATTCCTGTAACAAGTAATATTATTTTGTCCTTGCTTGTTTCAGCATCTTTCATTACCCCATAACCTGATTTTTCTATTGATTCTTCAAGCATACTTCTATTGGTTTTACTATTGTCATAAGTTACAGTGGCTTTTGAATTTACAAAATTCACGTTTGCTGATTTAACTCCCGGAACTTTTCCAAGATTTTTTTCAATTGTAAGTGCACAGGAAGCACAGTGCATGTCGGTAACAATTATAGATTCTTTTGAATCCGTGCTTTTTGTTTCGTGTTGCATATGTTCGTGATCTATTCCTTTTGCGATTGTCTTAGAAGAACTTTTAGCAAGGAACTTGTCCCTGCAATCCTTTGAGCAGAAATAGTATTCCTTACCATTTACTGTTTCCTTAAATTTTGCGGTTTCTTTTTCTATTTCCATTCCGCATGAAGGGTCTTTTACTTTAGTCATTTTGCAACCTCATCAATTACTTTTTTGAATTTTTCTTCAACTTCTTGTGCAACGGATTCAAGTTCTGGATTTTGAATCATTTGCATTGCTATAGTAGGTAGTATTGCTGATACAAAAACCTTTCCATTATCCTCAAAAATTATTACATTACAAGGCATGAGTAAACCTATTTCCTTCTCAGATTTAAGAGCCTTTAATGCAAATCGGGGATTGCATGCCCCGAGGATTTTGTAATTATCCAAATCCTCATCAAGCTTTTTCTTTAGAGTAGCTTTTACATCTATCTCTGTAAGAATGCCAAAACCTTCTTTTTGCAATTCTTTTCTTGTTTTAGCTTCTGCTTCTTCGAAATTTCCTTTGAATTCTTTTTTGTATCCGTACATGTTATTTTTTTCTCCTTAGATTAGTAAATTAATTATTTTTGGGGCCTGAGGCGAGGGCATAAGCCCTCACTCATATTCTTATGCAAACCTGTTGTAAACAACCGCCAATACATAAGCGAAAACGAAGGTTATTGCAGCTGCTTCAACCATGCCTAGGATTGTTCCAACAATGCTCGTGTCAAAAAACATGTGTGCTTGTTGCATCATCTGGACAGTGCCTCTATAGATTCCAAGGTTTCCAAGAATGCCAAGCAATAGCATTGCAATTGCTGATACAATAGCTCCGGCTATTCCTAGGGCCATTGGATTTAGTTTATCAGTCATTTTTTTCCTCCTTTAATTTCTTTTGAAATTTTTATTCCGAAAAATATTATTACAACAACTAACGCCAAAGCGAACAGCACGCTGTTGGCAGTTCCAATCGTTCCGGCTATAGGGTTAGAACCATAATTGTTATACATCATGCCCGGCCCGTAAGTGCCGTCCATCATTCCGCCCATCATGCCTGAGCCCATCATCCCGTAGTTGCTGTAGCCCGAACCCATCATTCCATAGTACTGGTTGGCTTCGTCGCTGAGTCCTGAGCAGTAAAACCTGTATGTCATTGCGATGTGCATTTGTTTGAGACTTTCAGATCCTTCTCCGCCCATCATGGCGTCCATAGATTCATGCTGTTCCCCAGGATGTATTTGTTCCATGTAATAATCTCCCACTGAAGCAAGTTGTTCCTGAGAAAGGCTTTCACATGGTGTTTTCTGCGAGACTATTGCTTCTGCCTCTGAAAAATCATGGCCGCTGTCTGCAATTGCAAAAGGCATTGCGAGTAAACCCATTGCTAAAATTAAAACTATAATTGTTTCTTTGTTCATTGGCTTTTCCTCCTTTTTTGTGCTGAGAAAGGGCTTATTGCCCTCCACAACATCCGCCACTGTTTATAAATTCTGTTTTGTTTTCCTCTGCTTCGGGGTAAAGTGCTGATTCTCCACCGCAGCATGAATGCATTGAAACCATTTTCTATCGCCTCCAATAAAATGATATATCTAATTAAGATATATCTCCTTTTAAACCTTTTGTATGCATGTGTTAATATGGATGAAATAAAGGTCACTAACCTAGCTAAATTTTACTCGCTAATGCTCCTGTATGAAGGCCCTAAACACGGATATGACCTAATTAAGGTAGTAGGGGAAAAAACAGGGAAAAAGTTTTCACCAGGTCAGGTTTATCCGTTCCTTGCAAAGCTTGGAGAGCATAATTACATTAAAATCAAGTCTGAGGGAGAGCGTGAGAAAAAGGTTTATGTTTTGACTCCTGAGGGGAAGAAATTTTGTGAATCAATGCTTCACAGGTTTTCTGAACTTGTTGAACTTGCAATTGAACCCAATCTTTCAAAGTGTGCCCACTGCGGGTGCGAAGTTTACAAAGGCGGGCATAGTGAAAAAATTAAAGATAAAGAAATGATTTTTTGCTGTTCTCATTGTGCTGCATCATTCAAAAATCATGATTCTCATGAACATTAAATCCCACAACTTCCCCCTGCACTTTCAATTGTCGGAATATTTTCCAATGATTTTCTTATTTTAACGCTTCCATTGTAACCTGAGTATTGTTCTCCAAGAACTTCTTTTGAGTCAACCTCATTCCATGTTTCTCCTTGTTGTTCAAAATAAGCCGCAGTGTTCACATATGTTTGAGTAAACCAGTAAGAATTTGCAACTAATAATGCATCATAAATCTGTTCTTTTGTTGCGCCTTGTGAAGCCATTAATTCAGCTAAAGCAAGTGCTGCCATTCCGTGGTTGCAGTCTGGGAAAGCAGTTGAGTTTCCGCAACAGGGCCTGTAAACATTTGAAGCAACTTCCTCAACAATTTCCTGTTGTTCAGGTGTAAGTTCAATTATTTTTGCTGTTGCCAATAATTCCCCTCCTGGCTTTGTTCCGAGAGTCCAGCCTCCTGTTGAAGCGAACCTTCCTTTGTTTTCATACTCAGAAATTTTGCCTTCTGTAAGAATCGGATTTTCATTAACCAAGCCTAAAGCCCAAAGCATGTTCAAGTTGAATAATTTGTTTTCATGTGTAAAAGTAATATTTTCCTCACTTCCCTCAAATAAAAGTTTTTCATGTTCGGG
>JBDRLP010000057.1:0-31728 GCA_043812975.1 Candidatus Iainarchaeum sp.
TTCAAACTCAAAAAGATTTCGCCAAAGAATACATACTACAATTCCGATTTACTTGGTTTTGAAATATTACTTGCAACAAGAAGAATTTCCGGCAGAAGTATTTATATTTTTTTAAAACCAGTTTCTTTTTTTGAAAAACCAAAGCATTGAAACTGACAAGATTATCATGAAAAAAATCATTACCCAAAATCCATAAGGAAAAGCAGCTCCAGGAAGAATCTCGAAATTAGTCCCATAAATCCCAGAAACAACTGTTAACGGCAATGCAATAGTAGCAATAACGCTCAAAATTTTCATTACTTCATTACTGTTATTTGCTATTGAAGACATGTACACATCAAAGGCATTTCCTACTGCTTCTCTGGAATTATCAATATAATCAGAAACTCTTACTGCATGGTCATAAACATCTCTAAAATAAGGAACAGCTTTCTTTGAAATTAATTCATAATCATTCTTTGCAAGGAAAGAAACTTTTTCTCTCTGAGCAAAAGCAGATTTTTTGATTTTTACAACCATTCTTTTTAACTTCAAAATTTCCACAAGAGAAGAAGGAAGTGGTTTTTTTGCAACCTTTTCCTCAAGCACTTCAATTTTGTCACCAATTTCTTCCAAAACAGGAAAATAATTATCCACTTCCATATCAAGCAATTTATGGAAAATAAAATCCGGGCCTTTCTTAAATAATGATTCGATTTTTTGTGAATCGTTTTTGAGTTTTGAAAAAGAACCAATTTCATTTTTATGATTGCTTATCACAAAATTTTTTCCTATCACAAAATCAAGTTCAATCAATTCAACAGACTTTGTCTTCTTGATGCCATAAAAAACACAAAAAAGATAATCAGAAAATTTTTCAACCTTAATCCTTATATGCTGATTAATAAAGTCTTCAATTGTCAAAGGATGCAAACCAAAATTAGCTTTAACCAACTCAGCTTCTTCCTTTGTTATACCCGTAATGTCAACCCAAACCAGTTTGTCATTTAATTTTGACAAATCCGCAGGTTTAGCTTTTTTCAATACTTTATCAAAATAAAAAATATCAATCATTAATGCAATATAAAGCCAAATTATTTAAAAGAACTCGGAATCACCAAATTGATCTAAATTTTGTCATTATTCAAACTCAAAAAGATTTCGCCGAAAAAAGGTAATGGGTGTTTGGAAATATACTCAAAAACCAAACCCAATCCAAGACAGCCAAATGCCCAAAAGCAGAAGAAATAAAGTTGAAAAAAACTGTTTGTTCTTAAACATCTGCGCCTTCTCATGTATCGATTCAGGAAAACCTATTTTGTGGATTCCCTTCATAACCGTGCCCCAACCTAAAATCGTTATAGCAACAGGCCAATCCCACACCCAAATGTTATGGATTGCCACAGTGCCCAGGCCCATCAACAACGTGCTATAACCGGTGGCAATAACAAATTTCTTGTCATCAGTCATTTCGATGGTTTTGCCTAATTGTTGTGTAACAATAAACAACAAACTGAAAATTATGTAAAATAAACCCCAAAATCTTGCCAATGCAAAAGAAATTTCAAGCTCCACTTTTCACACCAATAAAAAGAACAATTATCAAAAATAAATAACTATCGTTTTTCTTCAGGATTCTTTACTGTGGCAATGAAAATCTCGTCAAAGAATATATACTACAATTACGATTTACTTGGTTTTGAAATATTATTTGCAACAGGAAAAATTTCTTTCAGTAGAACTCTTCTTTTGGTTTTCCAGTCTGCTTAATGATAAACTTTATTACAAAAAGCGTAACCATTTTGTGATGAGGAACCCAAGTTGTAAGAACGTTTCCTTTTGAATCAGTTTTCTTGAAAGTAATATGCTTGCCGCTTCTTACTCGTTTAAAACCGTTTGACTCAAGAATTTTGATTACTTTATCCTGACTTAGAGAGTGAAGCCTTCCCATGCAAAACCCCCAGTTTAACAGGCATGCTCACAAGAGACACCGAACTTGACAAAATCTCTTTCAAAGAAGGTTTTCTTGTGTCAGGGTCTTCAAAATACTCGCCAATCAAATCCTTCATGTTTTCCTTAACTTCTTTTTCAGTCTTACCTTGTGTTGCAATATCCAAAATAGGACAAGAAGCCACAAACCAACGACCTTCTTTACTCATTACAATAGGCAGAGAAACAGGAAACTCATTTTGCTTTTGCATAGAAACCATAATGTAAATGATGGCAAGCGAAGTATAAAAGCATATTCCTGATTCAACAAAATCTCAATACCAAGTAATTCGTCCTGCCACAATTTTTAAAATGCTTTTAATTGTCATTTTGAGACGTTTTATTCAGGCTCAAAAATATCTCGCCGAAGAATTCATCCTGCCACATGTTGATTCTTCCTTTATTGGTTAGGAACAAGCAAGGAAGAAAAGTCCTGACAATATTGACAATGTCTCCGTCCTTGTTTTTAATTAATTGAGAAAACAAAACAAGACCCTCAGAATCAGCATTTTTTGTTATCATTTTGTAAACCTTATCCATTTCCTCATCAATCTGAAAATCCGGCATCGGAATATCAAATTTAGTTCTTTCTCTTTTCAGAAAACTTTTATCCTTGGTTTTTTTGGATTGCTGCAGCATCTTTTCAATCGAATCAACCAAAGCATCAAGAGAAACTTTTCCCTCCTTAATTTTTCTAATATTTTTCAAATCAGGAAGCAAGGCCTCAAACTCAGCTCTTTCCTCAGGAGACATTTCCTTTTTCTTTTCAAGAAACTCATCCTCATCATCAATATCACTAAGCTTCAAAACATTAGACTTAAATTTAAGGAGAATCGCACTCGCGAGGATAGCATTAGCAGGCAACCTCAAATCAGTGCCTGTAAGCGCATTAATTTTTCCAAGATACATTTCAGCCAGATGAGCAATATCAATATCCCAGGGATCCATTCTTTCCTTTTTCACCAATTCTATCAAAATCGTTTTCCACGCAGGCTGGTCAATCAAATCAACCAAACCCTCCTGATTCATGGATTCAGGTAAGGCTATAGTAGAATCAGAATCTGTAGAAGACTCTAATTCCTGTAAATCAGAATTGCTGTTATCAGGGTTTTCCATATAGAATAAAGGAAAACAATGGAATAAATAAGTATTGGTTATGTAGCATTCATAGTGTATTTATGGTTAATTTGAGTTGCTTAAGTCCCTTCTTTCCACGAATTTAAGTACTTTATTTGTTCTTCAGTAAGCTCGTCCATTTCTACTTTCATTGCATCTAACTGAAGCTGAGCAATACTCTTATCAACTTCCTCAGGAAGCATGTGCAAATTAACATCTAATTTGTTCTTCAAACCATATTCAAGAGCAAGTGCCTGACCGCAAAAACTCAGACTCATTACAGCACTTGGATGGCCTTCAGCAGCACCTAAGTTTACTAATCTTCCTTCTGCACACAAATTAATTTTTTTACCATCTTTCATTGTGTACTCATCCAACTGCCATCTGATTCTTTTTTTGCTGACACTTAACTCTTCCAAACCAGAAACATCTATTTCAGAATCAAAGTGACCTGAATTAGCAAGTATAACTCCGTCTTTCATTTTTGGCATTACTTTTTTTGGAATAACATTTTTGTTTCCGGTAACTGTTACAAAAATATCCCCTAATGAAGCTGCTTCATCCATTGGCATTACTCTGTAACCATCCATCTTAGCCTGTAAAGCAGGAATAGGTTCAACTTCCGTAACAATAACATTTGCGCCAAGGCCTTTGCTTCTTAATGCAACTCCTTTTCCGCAGGAACCATAACCAATAACAACAACGGTTTTTCCTGCAAACAAAATATTTGTTGCTCTTAAAATTCCATCAATAGTACTCTGACCTGTTCCGTAATAATTATCAAATAAGTGTTTTGTTTTGTTATCATTCACAGCGACAACAGGATATTTCAATGCATTTTCTTTTACCATTGCTTTTAATCTTATAATTCCTGTTGTGGTTTCTTCTGTTCCAACAACCAAATCATCAATTAATTCAGGTCTCTTTAAATGAATTTCAGAAACCAGATCAAGACCATCATCAATAGTTGCTGTTGGTTTAATATCCAAAACTTTACTCAAGTACTCATAATATTCCTCATTAGTTTCTCCTTTTTTTGCATAAACATTAACTCCTTCTTTTGCGAGAGCTGCAGCAACATCATCCTGAGTACTTAATGGATTACAACCAGTGATTGCAACTTCTGCACCGCCGGCAATCAGAGTTCTGACTAGGACTCCTGTTTCTTTAGTGACATGCAGAGCCATTCCTACTCTGTGACCTTTCAATGGCTTTTCTTTTTCAAAGCGTTTCTTAACTTCTAAAAGCGCCCCCATCTGGGTTTCAGCCCATTCTAACTGCATTTTCCCCTGTTCTGCTAACTTGATATCTTTCACATCATAACTCATATAATCACTTAAAAATTACAATTCAGAGCTTTTTTAAATCATTGGTACGATTCGGGTAAATTGACAATATTTAAATATGCTCAATAAGTTGTATAATATATGGCTAGACGAAGTAGACGAAAGAAAAGAAAACCTGAACGTGGATTTTTTAGCTTTTTAAAAAGAGGAAGTTATTACGAAAGAAGTTGGGGTAGTAGAAATATTACTCATTTAAGCTCAAGGTTACCTTCTGCTATTTCAGAAAAATTAAGAACCGAAAATATAGTTTCGGTTGGCTGGGCATTAAGGGGAACTAAATTAGTTTATAAAAAAGAGGGAAAAAGCAGGGTAAACGTACTTGACTCTGCCAAAAATACAATTATGCGATACGATTATTTTACTAGAAATGCAATTAATCCAGTAGAATAGGATTTAAGAAAACCAGTGATTATATGCCTAAGTTCAGAATACCAAGAATAATTCCGAGATCCGTAAGTAAACACATACCTTATTTTGGAAAACCAAAAACTGTTCCACAAGTTGTGAGAGAACAATTAGCTTCAGGAATTTCTCCAGCCGTACACAAAAGAGCTGTTTGGACTGGATTTAAAAAAATACATTGGACTAAAGAAGAATCTAGTTTCATAGCAAGGTATCTTAAAAAAAAGGGAAAACTTAAAACACATAAAATATGGGCAACCTATGACAATGAAGGGAATCTAAAATAATAATTAAAACTTCACAAATTCTTCAAATTCTTTATAACGTTTTTCAATATCTTCTATTGTTAATTCTTTTAGTTTTTCAACAGAAAAGCCTTCAGCATTGAAAGAAGCAACAGCACTCGCATACACCAAAGCTTTTCGCATGTTCTCTTCGGAAAAATCATTTGTTTTTGCTAAATAACCAATAAGAGTACCGCCAAATGAATCTCCGCTTCCTGTTGGATCTTTAACATTTTCCAGAGGATAACCCGGACATGAAAAATATTTTCCGCCAGAGAACATTATACACCCATGTTCCCCTTTTTTTATTACCGCGATTTTAGAATCAAGTTTTAAAATTTCTTTTGCAGCCTTTGCAAGGTTTGAAGTATTGAACAACTGCCTTGCCTCAGCATCATTCATTAAGATCAAATCGACTTTTTTCACAACCTCAAGAACTTTATCACGTTTAATATTAATCCATAAATTCATTGTATCAGCAATAACAAGACCAGGTCTTTTTTTCATCTGAGAAAGAACGCTTAATTGTAATTCAGGGTCTATGTTTCCTAAAAACAAAAAATCAGCTTCTCTGAATTCCTCAGAGAGTTCTGGGTTAAAAGTTTTCAGAACATTAAGATCAGTTTGCTTTGTAATTGCAGTGTTCAAATCCAACCCGTATTCACCTTCCCAGTGAAAGGTTTTCTCTCCACCCCTAACTTCAATTCCGGAAGTATCAATTCCTTTTGATTTAAACAATTTCAAATGCTCTTTTGGAAAATCATCCCCCACAACACCAACAATTCCTGCTTCAGAAAATAAAGAACACGCAAGCGAAGCAAAAGTAGCAGAACCTCCTAATACAGATTTAGCTTCCCCGAAAGGCGTTTTTACATCATCCAGTGCAAGAGAACCAACAATAACAACTTTTGGGATTTTTAATCACTCTCATATTTTTTCAGGGTTTTTTCTACTTCTGAAAAGATTTCATGAAGTGTTCTGTTTCCATCAACTTTAATCAGTAAACCTTTTTCAGCATAAAAATCAGATAAGGGCTTTGTTGTTTCAGTATAAAGTTTAAGTCTTTTTTCAACAATTTCGGGGTTATCATCTGCACGAAGAATAGTTTTTCCGCTGCAATCATCACAGACGCCTTCTTTCTTAGAAGGGACATCAAGACCATAAATTCTTTTACAATCCACACACTGCCTCCTTGCTGAAAGCCTTTTTACAATAACATCTATTGGAGAATCAATCTCAAGTACAACCTCCAGAGAAATTTTTAATTCATCTAAAAGCTGGTCAAGCATTTTTCCCTGAGGAAGATTTCTTGGAAAACCATCAAGAATAAAATAACCGTTAAGTTCATTCAGTCTCTTTTTCAGAATATTAAGGACTACTGAATCACTTACAAGCAAACCGTCTTTCATAATTGGTTCTACTTTCATTCCAATTTCAGTTTTTTTGGCAACCTCATCCCTAAGTAAATCACCAGTTGAAACATGAGTGCATTTAAACGTGGTTTCAATAAACTTAGAAATAGTTCCTTTTCCCGTACCCGGAGGGCCCAACAACACTAAATTCATAATAAATCTAAATAAAAATGGAGAAAAAGACTTATTAATGCTATTGCCGAAGTTTTCATTTTTCCCATACTTTGAAATCAATTACAACCTGAATAATATTAGGGGCAAAATCCCTTACTTTTCGCTTTTCAACAACTCTGAATTTTCTGCCAAGTTTTTCGCACGAATCCTTAATCTGTTTAAGAGGAAGCTCATACGGATTTTCACGGGAAGTAAACTGATAATAATGTACAATTCCTCCGGAAGATTTGATGTATCTTATTGAATCTTCCAGAAAATTCTCTCCGCCTTTAGGAAGAGGCATTACAGCACGATCAAACTTCCCTTTATATTTTTTTGAGAGTTTTTTTACATCTCCCAGAACAGGGTCAACAATACCCTCAACTTTATTTTTCATAACATTTTCTTTCATGTTTTCCACTGCGTGAGGATTTAGTTCAATAGCAACTGCTTTTCCCATTTTTGAGTTTTTTGCAAACACAATCGGAAAAGGACCAACTCCTGCAAACAGCGCAGCAATATGTTCTCCTTTTTTTATGCGTTCGGAAATTCTTTTCCTTTCAGTTGAAAGCCGAGGAGAAAAGAAAACTTTACCAACCGAAATTTTAAACACACAACCATATTCTCTATAGAGTGCAGTCTTGTTTCTTTTTCCTGCAATTATTTTCACTGGTTCTGCTCTGAACTTTCCCTTATGTGCCCCTGTTTTTTTACATACTGTTTCAATTGAATTGTTAACTTCTAGAAGTGCTTCTCCTATCAGGGCTTCTTTTTTTTCTAATTCAGAGGGAATTTCCATTATCGCAATATTCCCAAGAGTATCAAATGAGGTTTTCAGAAAAGAAAATTCTTTTTTAGTAAGCTTGGTCTTAAGGGCTTCTTTCAGGTTTCTGGGTTTTAAGCCTTTGAGTTTATTTTTTGAATTCAGCATAAAATTAATAAGCTGATTCAATGATTATAAATCAATGGTTCAGGAGTTTATTCAGGAGTATTTCTGCAGCCCGATAATTAATCCTGCTGTTCAGGGTTATAATTTTGTGAATACCTCGGTTTATGCTTTAATATTGCTTTTAGTTGTTTGGTTTGGAATACTCCCTTTTCTGAAAAACAAAGATATTCCTGTTAATTTTAAGTTCATGCTTGCTTTGCTTCCATACGTTTTCTTTGGAGCGGGTTTCAGAGTATTTAATGACACAGGAATTTTTCAGAAGACATGCAACATTTTAGATCCTGCTTTCTTTACATTCACCCCAGGAATCTGGTTTTTAACAGCAGGAATTACAATAACTGCAATTTTGCTAAGCAAAAAAATTTCGACCGAAGGGAGTCCAGCAGGGACAAAGAATGAGGATTCTTTCTACAAGTACTTCGGAGGAATTGGATTATTGTTTGCAGTTCCTGTACTGCTTTATTTATTCAGTGTTTTTAAATCATGGGGCGGATTTTTCTTTGTAATAATAATTGCAACCATTATTACACTTCTTACAAAATTTGTTGTTGAACTAAAGGAAAAAAATTTCTTTAAAAATAAATTAAATGTTCTTGTTGTTGGCGGCCAAGTTTTAGATGGAACCGCAACATTCGTGGCTACGGATATTTTTAACTGCGGAGAACAGCATCCCTTAAGTGAATCGATTTTAGGAGTTCACCCTGCTTTATTCATTCTGGTGAAAATTATTCTGGCATTACTCATAATCCATTACGTGGAACGGGATGTTAAGGATGAAAGAGCAAGAGCATTCATCAAAATAGCAGTAATAATCCTTGGTTTTGCTACCGGAAGCAGGGATTTGCTTACTTTAGGCGCAGGAACGTGCTTATAAATTTATTCAAAAATCATTCTTATATGCTATATTTAATCGGAATTGGTTTGAAGCCAAAACACATAACTTCAGAGGCACTGGAATGCCTGAAAGAATGTGAAAAGACTTACTTGGAAGTTTATACTTCACAGTACTCTGAAGGGTCAAAGGAAGAACTGGAAGACCTTATTGGAAAAGCACTTACTGAACTTTCAAGAAAAGAAGTTGAGGAAGAATTTCAGCAGGTTCTGGAAGAAGCCAAAAACAAGAACATTGCACTGTGTGTTTACGGAAACCCAATGAATGCTACTACTCATTTACAGATTATTCTTGATGCACAAAAACTAGGAGTTAAAACAAAACTAATTCCGGGTTTAAGCATTTTTGAATTTGTTGGGTTCACTGGTTTAGAAAGATACAAATTCGGAAAAACCACGAGCATTGTTTTTCAGGAACCAGAATACGAACCTGAAAGTTTTTATGATGTAATAATCGAAAACAAGGAAAAAGGATTACACACACTTTGCTTACTTGACATCAAAAAAGATCAGGATAAAATGATGAGTATTACACACGCACTATCCTTGCTTGAAAGTATTGAAGTTAAACGCGAGAAAAATGTTTTAGGAGAAAGTATTTTTGTCGGACTAGCAGGAGTAAGTGGAGAAAAACAACAGATAAAAGCAGGTTCTATTCAGGAACTTAAAAAATTTAATTTTTCACAATACCCTCAGTCAGTTATTGTATGCGGCAAGCTTAATGAGAAGGAAATAGAAGGGCTAAAGGCATTGAGTGATCTTAAATGAGCGAGAATATTGAAGAAAAGGTTTCAAAGTACAGAGAATTAACAAAAAGAGCACTTGAAAAAGTAGGAATTATTGATACTGAAAAAGGAAATGAATTATTGGAAATGGCCAGAAACTATTACAGCGATGCAATGCACTTTGAAAAGGAAGGAAAGCTTCTTACTGCACTGGCTGCTTATTCCTATGCTCATGCATGGATTGATTGCGGAGTGAGATTAGGGTTTTTAGACGGGAAAAATGATAATCAGCTTTTTGTTTTACCTTGAGCATACATAACCAATAAATATCTGTTTTCCCCATATAATTGAGTGATTTTATGGGTGTTTATGATTCAGGTTTAAACCTAGATTTTGGATTCAGGTTTGATAAAAAAAAGTTCATTCCAATAATCGGAGTACTTGTTGTACTGATAATTCTTGCTTACATTGTGATTTATGTTGTTTCAAATTATGAGTCAAGCCCTATGGAATTCAGATTTGAAAAAAACCCAATAAAAAACGGTGAACAGACAAAAGTTTTTGTTAAAATTTCAAACCAAACAAAAACTGATGCAGAAAATGTTTCTCTCACTTTAAAGGCAAAAGAGATTAGTGATTTTGATATTATCCCCCTGAATGAAAAGTTTGATGGTTCAATTAAACTTTTATCATCAGGAACTTCCAGAGAAATAACTTTTCTGATTAATCCTATTGGAGAAGTTCTCCCCGGAACATACACTTTAGTTGCTGAATCAATAATTAATGGACAGCTTCACAAAAAAGAAACAAAACTTTTTGTTGAAAACTGAGTTTTCAAAACTAATACCTTATTTCAAAACTGGAAAATTCTTTAATAGCTTTTGATTTATTAACAGCAATATTTTCAATATGCGAAAGCGGAGGGCCTTTTTTTAATTCAGTTAGAAATTTTTCAATTTTTTCTTTTTTCCCCTCAGCAACCACTTCTACTGAACCATCAGCAAGGTTTTTTACAAAACCTTTCAATCCAAGAGAAGAAGCAATTTGTAAAGCAAAAGCTCTAAAACTAACCCCCTGAACTCTTCCAGAAACTAATATTTCAATTCTCTCCACTTTTATCACCCAGAATATCAAGGGCTTCTTTGAAAATTCGTTTATTATCATTATGTGTTAAAAATGATTCAACTTCACTTTCTTCAACCCATTTGAAAGCATCATGCTCAGTAATTTCCTGTTCTAAATTAACAGGTTCATCCATATTTCCTTTCAAAACAAACGGAGTGTAAACATATTTTGTGTCTTTTGCAATCCAAGTAAATTTTTGTGGTAGATTAGAAATAATTTTCACCTGACTTAAACTGCTTTCCTCATCAATTTCCCTTAACAAAGCCTGTTCGGGAAGTTCATTTTCATCAATACCACCCTTTAAAAATTCCCACCCGGTCCAGTTTAAAACTCTATGAAGAATAAGGAAATATCTTTTGCCTTCGCGTTCATCATAAATAATTGCGGTAACGCCATGCTTTTCTTTCATAAATATTAATTATTCAGATTCTTTTTTAGGAGCCATGCCTGTTTTTTCCAGCAAGTCGTCATAATTTAGGTTAGCCTGTTGCTGAATATGCTCAATCTGCTTTTCATCCAAATGTTTGAATCTTTTTTGTAATGCTAAATACTCTTTCACCGGCTTTGGGTTTGAAGGATTAAAGTTCAATTTATATTTTCCGTTTTCAACCTCAAATAAATACCAAAGTCTCGTCTGAACCGCAAGCTTTGCGACTTTTATTGTAATTCCGCCATCAAAACCAGCACCTAAACAACAAGGAGCATCAATTGTAATGAAAGTCGGTCCCTTGATTTCCTTTGCTTTTTTTAATTTCATTTGCATATCAGCATAATAAGCAACTGAAGCTGAAGCAGCATAAGGAATTCCGTGAGCTGCGGCTATTTCTACAATTGGTTTTCTTTCAGTTTCTTTTCCTTTGTGCACTGAACCCACCTCAGTAGTGGTTGTTGCCGCACCGTAAGGAGTTGCTCCGGATTTTTGAACGCCTGTGTTAGCATAAAGTTGATTATCATAGCAAACGTAAAGTACATTGTCTCTTCTTTCAAACATTCCACTCAAAGCACCAAAACCAATATCATAAGTAGAACCATCTCCGGCAATAACAACAACTTTTGTGTGGTCATTTCCCTGAGCTTTCAAAGCAGCAGCTACACCAGAGGCCACTGCAGGAGCATTTTGAAACAAGCAATGAATATAAGGAACTCTCCAGGCACTATGAGGGTACTGACTTGAAGTTATTTCCATGCAACCGGTTGCATTAACCACAATAATATCATCACCCAGAGTATCAGTAACCTGAATTAAAACATTGCTTGGACCACAACCAGGACAACCACTGTGACCTGGAGAAAAAAGATGCATTTTGGATTGCTCGCTCACATTTTCACCTCTTCGTGTTTTAAATTATGAGTTCTTGGAGTAATCCATTTTTTCACAGGCCCTTTCTTCAAATCTTCATACAATTTTCTAACTTCAACTCTTCTCACGCCTCTTCCACCCAAACCGCCATAGAAACTTGAAATCTCTGTTTTTGTTCCACTTAACGCTTCTGCAATATCAACATAGATTGGCGCCTGAGAACCAATACTAAGATCTCTATCAATAACCCCGACTTTCCTGCCTTCCAAAACTTTTCTTAACTCTTCTCTCGGGAATGGCCTGAAAATCCTCAAGTGAACTGCTCCAACTTTTTCCCCTTTTTCACGAAGCTCATCAACAACAGTAAAAACATTATCCATTGGCGATCCAATACCAACAAGTACACGATCAGCATCTTTAACTTTGTAATCTTCAATCAAACCATATTTTCTTCCGGAAATTTTTCCCCATTTTTCTCCTGCTTCAATCAAAAGTTTTTTTGATTTTTCCATATCCTTTACAACATCTTCTCTAAAATCCTGATAATGAGTTGGATTAGCATAAACTCCCAAAGAAACAGGGTTTTTTGGATCTAGTTTTAATGGAGACTTAAAAGGAGGAAGAAATTCCTGTACTTTTTTTTCTTCTACAACATCAACCTGTTCTACAGAGTGAGTTAAAAGAAAACCATCAAGACAAATCATTACCGGTAAAAGTATTTTTTCAGCAACATAATATGCCTGCGGAACTGCGTCTACTGCTTCCTGATTATTTTTACAATAAATTTGTATCCACCCGTTATCACGCTGACTTATAGTGTCTTGAGTATCATTCCAAATGTTTAAAGGAGATGAAACAGCTCTGTTTCCAACAACCATTACTATTGGCAAACGCATCCCTGCAGCACTAAATAATGGTTCATGCATATAAAGAAGTCCCTGCCCCCCAGTAGTGCTGAATGTTCTTGCTCCTGCAGCACTTGCTCCGATAAGAGCAGAGATTGCTGAAAATTCTGCTTCAACAGTAAGGTATTCTGGAATTTTCCCATCAGCATAAAATTTATTTAATTCATTTGTAAGCGGAGTGGTTGGCGTTATTGGATAACAAGCCAATACATCTGGTTTGCAATTAACAACCATGTCTCCTATTACTCTTGCACCAGCCTTTGTTTTAATCATCTTCAACTCTCTCCATCTTAATGCATTTCACAGGACATTCATTAGCACAAATACTGCACCCTTTACAATAATCATAATCGATTTCAGGAATCTTTTTAACAACACCCATAATTCCTTCCGGACAAAAGTTCTGACAGATTCCGCATTTAATACATTTATCTCCATCAACTACAGGCATGTATGATTTCCATTCTCCTGTGTGGTTATCTGTTGCGGTTCCAGGTTTTGCATGCGGAATAATCATGATTTCACCTCCACAGTTTCCCCCTTGCGGGGACTTCGCTCAAGCGAAGCGGCTGTGGGGTACGATAGCCTATACGCAGTATAGGCTTGGCTCACTACGTTCGCAATAATCATTCTTTCACCTCTTCAACATCTATTTTGTCATAAATTTCCTGTATAGCATTAATATTCGCGTTTACTATTTTTTCCGGAAACTTATCTCCAAGTTTTTCCTTAATTGCTCTTTTAACGGACTCAAGTTTTACAACTCCGGTAATTTTACAAAATGCTCCAAGCATTACTGTGTTTAAGATTAATTTTTTGAAATGTTTTAAAGCTACTTCAGTTGCGTCAACTGTGAAAACTCTTTTTGCTTTCAAACCAAGTTCTTCAGGTTTTTTGTCAGAATTAATTATAACAATTCCATTCTCTTTTAATCCTGCACAAACATCAACCGAATCCATTATTGAAGGATCTCCGACAATAACATAATCAGGTTCTGATATTTCTTCGTGAATAGTAATTTGTTTATCATCTATTCTGGCATAAGCTTCAACAGGAGGGCCTCTTTTTTCAGAACCAAAAAAGGGAAATGCTTGACTATACTTACCCTCATAATGTGCAGCCAAAGCTATTAATTCTGCTCCGGTAACCATTCCCTGACCGGCTCTTGCATGCAATCTAATCTCTTTCATCTATGAATGAATCAGTGAGAAGTATTTAAAGGTTACGTTAAATGCCAATAAAAAAAACGTTAATTGACTTAGCAAGGTATAATTGCTAATTAACACTGTTAAAGACTGTTTGCAGGACTTTCATTTTATTTAAAGTTCTCCTTCAACCCATGCAGAATATTCATTATTAGCACTCACAGGCACCCGAATAATACATGGCACTTCATAAGAATGTAATTCCTTAATCCGTTTTTCTGCATCACTGGATTTTTCCTCAACTGTCTTTGCAAAAATAATAAACTCTTTAGAATTTTCTCTTTTACCTTTCCAATTGAAAATTGATTTACTCTCAATAATATTTGCACACGCAATAAGTTTTTCATCTAAAAGAGTGTTTGAAATTTTTTCAGATTCTTCTTTTGAAGAACTAGTAATGTAAAATAAAATCATTTTTTTTCAGCTTCTAATCTTTCAACAATCAGTTTGTAAATATAATACAAAATCACAAAAACTATTAAGGCGCCAATTATGAATTCGATTATCGGTACAAAGTCTAATAGAATAATCATTCTATGACCGCCCCTAAATAGAAATACCAAATTCCTGCAAGAACAACAACCCCTATAATAATTAATAAAAGAACAACAATGTTCAGTGCATTACTTTCTTTTTGTTTGTACTCAACTTTTTTATTCACCCTTGAATCAAGAATTTCCTTTGCAAGACTTGAAGCTGTTTCTTCCTGCCACTCAGAAGGAGCAACATTATTTTTTTGCGCAACTTTTTGCACAATTGGTTCCTTTTTAGAAGAAAAACTTTCATCAACAGAAGATTTTTCAGGAATTGGTTTTGGTTCCTGTTGCACTTTAAATTTAGCTGGCTTAAAAGGCTCTGGTTTTGGCTCAGGCCTCTGAACCGGTTTTGGCGGAATTGGTTCTGGAATAGGTTCTGGTTCAACCGGTTCTGGTTTTTCCTCTAAGGGATCATTTTGAGTAAATTTTTCGTCATAACCAAATCCTATTTTTGAAATGATTTCATCAGTTTTATCAGAATTTCTTTCATGTGGTTGCGTACCCAAATCTTTTCGCATTGAATAGGGTTTGCTTCCAAAAGCAGCACCTACTGTTTGTTTGGAATCAGACTCTGACTTTGGTTTTTGTTTCAAAAAACCAAACAAACCTTTTCCTTCAGATTTAGGTTTTGGCGGAACAGATTTTGGGTTTTGTTCAGGAGAAGTTTGTCTTCCAAATAAAGAAGCACGGCTTTTGTCAGGAGCAGACTCTGTTGTAGTTTGTTTCTGAGAATTATCAGGATAAATACTTGATTCAGTATTAACTGAATCTGATTGACCTGGTTTCTTTACCTGTTTTTTTAAACTGTTAAAAATACTTTCCTTTTCCATCAAGGTAAAAGTAGTCTATTCCACTATATAAAAGTAATTCAAGCTATCTCAGGGAGATCAAGGCTTTCTTCGTCTTTTCCTGAAATCTTGCCTAATAACCATGCTTTTTCACTATTTTTGTTCAGGAATTCAATTGCCTTTTCTGCGTCTTTTCTGGAAACAACGATAACAAGGCCAATTCCCATGTTAAACGCCCTGTACATTTCCTTTTCATCAATATTTCCGGAATTCTGGATTAATTTGAAAATATACGGTACTTCAATCGAAGAATAATCATATTCTGCTTTTAGTCCTTTTGGAAGTATCCTTGGAACATTCTCAACCAACCCTCCGCCCGTAATATGAGAAATTCCTTTTACAGTTATTTTACTCATTAAAGAGATAATTACTTTTGAGTAACTTCTGTGAACTTTCAATAATTCATCGCCAAGAGTTCCACGGAATTCTTTGAAATAATCTTTAGGATCCAAATGAGATTGTTCAAACAAAACATGTCTTGCAAGAGAATAACCATTTGTATGAAGGCCATCAGATGCAAGTCCTATCATTACATCTCCTGCTTTTATTTTAGAACCATCAACAAGGTTTGTTTTTTCAACAACACCAACCATACAGCCAACAACATCGTGTTCTTTTTTTTCATATACTCCAGGCATTTCTGCAGTTTCCCCGCCAATTAAAGCACAGTCAATTTCCTTGCATGCTTTTGCCATTCCTGTTACAATATCCTGAACATTTTTTGGCAAAATTTTATCAGAAGCCAAATAATCCAAAAAGAAAAGCGGCTTAGCCCCCAAAGCAAGAATGTCATTCGAACAATGATTTACAATATCCTGACCTATTGTTTTCCAGTTTTCCATTTTAGAAGCAACTTTTAATTTAGTTCCGACACCATCAATAGTAGAAACAAGAATAGGGTTTTTCATTTTTACAATTTTTGCTAACGAAAATGCACCGCCAAAAGAACCAAGACCTGTAAGAACCTGAGCATTATGAGTTTCTTTCACAACATTTTTTATTCTTTCAACTGATTCATTGCCGGCGTCAATATCAACACCGGCATCCTTGTAAGATGCCATTACTTGAACCTCTTTTTCCAATAAGCACAAACTTCTTCGGTTTTTTTGACTGACAAACCAATGTATTCTTCAGGAGTTTCAAGAAGGAGCAATTCTTTCTTTGATAATTTTTTTAAATAAGGTTCGAGTATTTTATTGTTTTTTGCAATCTCCATAACTGTTTTGTCTGAATCTTGTGCTTTGAGGGTTATCTGTCTTACAATTTCATGAGCATCTTCATACCCGTACTTTGCAAGCAGAATGTAAAGCGGTTCTGCGATTACTTTTTCTTTTGCAGAATCAAAATTTTTCTTCATTGAGTTTCGGTCAACAACTAAATTTGAACACACTTTATACAATCGCTCATTGGATGATAAAAGTGCTAAGAATAATTCAGGAATAAACCTTGCAGAAGCACTGTTTGTTAAATCTCTCTGGTGTTCTGAAATTGAATCTGAATAAAAAGTGATTATTCTTGGCATAAACTGTTTCCAGAGACTTTTCACGTTTTCAAAATTAATCGGGTTTCTCTTATGCGGCATTGTGGAAGAACCTACTTGTTTTGCTCCAAAGCCTTCAGCAATTTCACTTATTTCACTTCTTTGCAAATGCCTCATATCATCAGAAAAGTTTGCAAGAACATTGAAAACTTCAATTGTGGAATGCATCAAATCTAAAAGAGATTCAGGAGGAACTATTTGTGTTGAGTGCATTGCAGTTTTTAATCCAAGCTCCTGCATAATATCTTTTTCAAACTTTGCAGGATTTTTTAATAATAATGAGGAAGCATTAAACGCACCAACTGCTCCTGAGAACTTTCCTTCAAGCTGTTCAGAGCAATACTCCATATTTGCAATTGATTTTCCAAGACGGTTAACAAAGCCTGCCATTGCAAAACCAAAAGTTATTGGTTCTGCATGCTGACCATGAGTTCTTCCAATTTGAATTGTTTTCTTTTCACGTAAAGCAATTTTGCACCATAATTTCAATAATCTTTTTAGTTCAGGCAAAACAAGTTCATTAACTGCTTCTTTATACCTTATTGCTGAAGCAGTATCAACAATATCATAAGAGGTTGCTGAAAAGTGAATGTAAGGTTTTGCTTCCTTTGAAACCTTGGATCGCATTACATTTGCCAAGGCCCTTACATCATGCTTTATTCTTGCTTCTTCCTTGTAAACATCTTCGGCTTTTATTTTTTCTGCAATTCTTTTAACTTCTTTTGCTATTTTTTTTGAACAAACACCCTGCTTTGAAAGGCCAGTTACTAATGCTGCTTCAACCATTGCCTGATAATAAACACGCGCATTTTCAGAAAAATAGAGCTCAGCCCTCTTTTTCAAAGGACCGCTAATATAACGATAATCTAATGGTGAGAATAAATCAAACTTATCCATTAAAACGCCTAATTAATTTATGAATTAAAGTATATAAAACAGTATTTATTTATCCAATCTTGCATGTTTTTGAACAAGTCTGGCAGTCAATCTCACCATAGCAGAATCAGGAAATTTATGCCCAAACCATAATAAATTCAAAGATTTTAAAGCACTCTGAACTTGAGTCAAACTTTCAGAACTCCTTGCAATATATTCTATTTCCCTAAGCAATCTTCTTTGCTCAGGAGTAGCATGAATCACCCAGTGCTTTTTTGTACCAGAGCGTGTTTCAGCACCATTATATACTCTCTTCTTTCCTGCCATGGGATAATTAGGCATTTTTCTCTAAAAAAGCTTTGTATTGATTCATTGTTTCTTCAATAGTGGGTGCTTTCCAGATTTTTTTACCAATCCAGGCTTCACAAACTGATTTATACATGTTTGAAATGATTTCTTTCAAATCTGCAGGAAGCGGTTCAGGAGCAGACCAATTTACTTTTTCAACTCCATTCTTTTTTGCGTCTTCCAGTTCTTTAACCCACGGAGTTGTATTGTAATAATCCCTTGCAACCTGCTTGCTCATATGAATTCCATTCCACAAAAACCTGTTTTCATCTAACGTTCCACAGACATCAACAAGAATCAATTCATTCTTTAGAGTTAAACCAAACTCTACTTTACCATCAGCATGCTCTAAACCAATGCTTTCTGCTTTTTCAGAAATAAAATCATTAATATTCAAAGCAGTTTCTTTCAGCTCATACAACTGATCTTCAGAAAGTTTAGACATATCCATTGCCTCATCCCATGAAAGATAACGATCTGTTGGTTCTAACTTTGTTGAAACATCGATAAAAGCTTTCTCAAACTTGTGACCTGGCTGAGGCATTTCTTCCAAACCTAAATCATCCAAAGTTAAACTGCCATTTTCTAATCTTTTAAAAACACTGCTTCCTTTTGGAAGTGAATTCCTGAAAATAACTTCAAGCGGCACTAAATAATTTCTTGTTTCCTCAAAAATCTGGTTATCCTGCGGCATTAAAACTCTCACAAGATTAACCTGCATCTTGTTTCCTGAAACAAGTTTTCTGAAGTGGGTTTTAATCTCAAATTTTTTTTCGAGTTCCTTAAAATTATAAGCAGCTTGTTTGCACAAGGCCTCTCCTTTACCTGGAATTGTATCAGGCATTTTTCCGTAATCGAAAACACTGTAATCATCAGTAAACTCGAAAACACCTACACCCATTGATTCTCCGGTTGCTTCCTTTTCAACAGTCAGATTTTTTACAGAACCCATTACAACACCTCATTAAGATTAGGGGTATTTAATTTATAAAAGTTCATTTTTTATTGGCATCAAGCACTTTTTGAGTAGCTTTTTTTTTCAATGAAACAAGTATATCATTATACTGGCCATCAAGGTTTATCAGCTGAAGAGCCGAAATTGCAGCATTTTTATAAGAATTAAGTCCAACAGAAAATGAACTCTGAAGTGAATCAAAGAATTGTAAGGAATCCTTTTTGGTTGAATTGTCTTTTACAAGAACTCTTATAATTACGTTTCTGTTTTTTGTGATTTTTTTCCCAAGCTTTGTAAACTCAATAAAAACTTTCGAATGGTTTGGTTTGATTGAACTATTTTCAATTGTGAAAGGAATATTATTTTCTTCCATGAACTTTTTACATTGTTCAAAATACTTTTTCTCAACATCAGTTTTTTTCTTGACAAGAACAATTTCGTTAAATCCATTGACATAATTACTGCAGAGTCTCACAACTTTGCTTGTTTTGCCAACGCCAACAGCAAGAACAGGAACATCAGGAGGCATTTGTGAAATAGTCAAAAAAGCATCAATTCCATTGAACGCACCATCACAAGGAATTCCTATTACTGGTTTTATTTTTTCAGCAGCTAAAGACCCAGGCAAAGCCGCACTTAAACCTGCACCCGCAACACAAATACTTGCATTAGTATCATTCAACGCAGATTTTACTTCCCTTGGAGTTTTATGTGCACTAAGAACCTTGAATTCGTAAGAAATTCCAGCTTTATTGAATTTTTCTAATAATGACTCATAAACAGATTCATCACTTTTCGAGCCAAAAACAACAAAAACATCAGTCATAGTAATAGATGAAAGGATTTGTTTTTAAATCGGATTTTCAGGAAAAACCAGAAAAACAAAAATTTAAATATAACTAGTTGTATAATTATACTAGTGGTATAATGAATGATTTGGTTGCTGTTGCAAGAAAATGGGGAAACTCAATAGGGGTCACTTTTTCCAAAGAACTGGTTGAAAAACAGAGAATAAAACCCAATGACAGGCTTGTGATTTCTGTCAGGAAAGCAAAGGGGATTGAAAGTCTTTTTGGCACACTCAAAACCAAAAAATCCGCACAAAAAATAAAAGATGAGCTAAGGCAGGGCTGGGATTAAAATTGATTTTCTTTGCCGACACATACGCCATAATAGACTTTTTGAAGGGAAATCCAAGATATAAAAAATATTTTGTCCAGCACGATTTTATAACAACAAAACTTAACCTGCTTGAACTTTATTATTCAGCCCTTTCTGAAGAATCACAAGAATTAGCAGATGAGTATTATAATTCCTTTCTCTCAAAAACAATAGAAATTGAGGATGATGATTTCAAAAAAGCAGCAAAATTCAAATTCAAGCATAAAAAACAGAATATTTCATATGTGGACGCAATAGGCTATCAAATTGCTAATTCAAGGAAAATAAAGTTTCTCACTGGTGACAAGGAATTCAGGAAAATGTCAAATGTAGAATTTGTGAAATAAAAGGATTTGTTTTTAAAGCCTGCCAACTTTTATTTTTAGGGACTAAAATGTCAGGAACTGTTATAATCGGATCCCAGTTCGGGGATGAAGGAAAAGGAAAAGTAACTGATTTTTACGGAAACAACGCTGATTTGGTTGTAAGATATCAGGGCGGGAACAACGCAGGCCATACAGTAGTTATAGGAAATCGAATCCTCAAATTCCATTTACTGCCTTCAGGAGTTGCTCAGGGAAAAAGAATCTTAATAGGAGCAGGAGTTGTTCTTGATCCAAGGGTTTTGAAAAAAGAAATTGAAAATTTTAAGGATAAAGTTGACCTTGGAATTGACCCGAGAACACACATCATAATGCCATGGCATAACCTGGAAGATGAAGGAAGAGAAGATTCACGAGGTAAAACCAAAATCGGCACAACAAAAAGAGGAATAGGGCCTGCTTATGCCGATAAAGCACAAAGAGTAGGAATTCGTTTTGAGGATTTAGTTGACAAAAACAGGTTAGCTGAAAAAATCAGAGATATTTTTCAGGTAAAAAAAGCTATTTTAGAAAAAGTTTATGAATTAAAATTACCATTTGATGAAAATTCTGTTTTAGAAGAATACTCCAAACTCGGGAAATTATTCAAACCAATGCTGAGCGACGTAAGCTTAGAGGTTTGCACTGCACTTGATCAGGGAAAAAATGTTCTTTTTGAAGGAGCTCAGGGAACTTTTTTGGATAATGATTTTGGAACATACCCATTTGTAACAAGTTCACACCCGATTTCCGGAGGAGTTTCAACAGGAGTCGGAATGCCACTCAACAAAATTGAAAGAATAATAGGAATTGTAAAAGCATACACCACAAGAGTTGGTTTCGGGCCTTTTCCTACTGAACTGAAAGATGAAATCGGGAATCATTTGGTTGAGAAGGGTAATGAATTCGGAACAACAACAGGAAGAAAAAGAAGAGTCGGCTGGTTAGATCTTCCAATGATGAAAACTTCAATGAGATTAAATGGTTTTTCAGAAATAGCAATAACCAAACTTGACGTGCTTTCAGGATTAGAAAAAATTAAGGTTTGTACGAGTTATACTGTTGGCGATAAAAAAATCGATTTGTTTCCTTACTCGAACAAGGGCCTGGAAAATGCAGTTGCAAATTACGAAGAATTTGACGGCTTCAAAATTACAGGAAAGGAAAAAAATTATTCTGAATTGGATGAGAATGCTCGTAAATATTTGGATTTTATTGAAAAAGGAATAGGTGCTCCGATAAAACTTGTTTCAATTGGGCCTGAAAGAGAAGAAACTATTCTAAAGTGAAATCTAATGCCTAGAAAAAAAAGCACTCTTGCGGACAGAAAAGAAGTCCACGAAAGAGGGTTACCTGAAAAACGAGAGTTAGGCACAATTGGTACACTCAGCAAATTTCTTCGGTTAAGAAGACTCAGGCAAGAAGAAAATATGGTAAGAGCAAATGGAAATTACAAAAAGGTAATGACAAAAGTTAAGGAACACGGATTAAGCCATTGGAAAATCTCTATGAAAAAAAAACTTGCATTATTAGAGTTTCTTTCACACCCATATAACCGTGTAGCCCCTGAAAAAAACACTCATAGTTTTGAAATTTACACTAAAAAAAAATCACATATATCACATATAGGGCAGAAGGAAACAATAACAATTACAGTTACAACAGGAGTAGCTGTTGAAAAAATCAATGAAGAAGCCATAACAATTGCAATAACAAGAGTTTAGAAAAATCAGATTTTTCTGATTCCATCACACATTGGAAAAGCCATGCAACCCCAAAACGCACCGAATTTACTTTTTCTTATCTGCATTGCAAGATTACAGTTAGGGCATTTAGGGGAATTTACTTTTGCTTTTGCATGCTTGGAACAAACAGGCATTCCGCTTGAATTAGATTTTGATGCTTCGCTTCCACATTCAGCGCATTTCATTAGAATCAGAATGAGTAAAAGAACAAAAGGAATATAAAACTTCATCTCCAAATACTGAAAAAAAAATTTAACTTGCAGCAAACTTTTCTTTGTCAAGATTAATTTCTTCCTGCAACCGGTTGAAAACTTCTCTGAAGGTTTCCAGAACTTCTTTTGATTTTTCGCCAAACAATGGTTTTAGCATTCCAATAGCCTGACCAAGCTCCTCATCCTTAACCAAAAAAACATTTATAGATTCAGACTGGTCTTTAATAATATCAATGAAAGAAGCCTTAGCCTGAAGAGCAATACCGTCAACAGAAAGTGCTTTTTCAAGCGCAAATTTGGCACTTTCATTAATCTGAAGCTTTAAAACAGCATCAAACCTGATCTTTTTCTTCCTTGTTCTGCCAAAAATAGCATCATTAATACTTTTAGCTTTTTTTGAAAGCTCTTCTCTTGAAATTTCAGCCATGATTAAAATAGCGGCGAAAGCATTAATAAAGATTTAATGTTGGTCGCTTGATGATTAAGCATCTTTAAAATAGGAGTTTGGATTATATTCTACTTGATAGGTATGATGGTGAAACCAAAAAAGTTCAGGGAGAGGAGAAGAGGACAGGAAAAGGCGGATCACGAAGTCTATCATTATTCTGACCCTTCTGGGTCTGGTGGCCAGAGTGGAACAGAAAAACGTTCTAAGTATGGAAATCGCAGAGAATCCGGAAGAAGGACAGAGGACAGGGGGTTGGTCGGAGACCGCAGAAAATCTTTTATAGGAAGTCTTTCCTATGGTAAACCTGGCAGCCCAGATAAGCGCAAAGCTATTGTAGCAAGGCGCAAGCGTAGGGGCGATAGAAGGGATGTTGAATAAAAGCACCAAAATAGCGTCCAAAACGGCGAAAGCATTAATAATTATTAATCCCTAATTCTATTACAATTGCTTGGTGAGGTGTGGTCTTGTATAAGCAACATTTGGATTACTTAAAAATACACGATAATAAAGTATTTGAGTTAATAGAGAAAGAAAAAGAAAGACAAATGAATGGAATAGAGCTAATTGCTTCAGAAAATGTTGTTTCTCAGGGAGTGTTAGAAGCAATGGGAAGCGTTGCAACAAACAAATACTCTGAGGGATACCCGCACAAAAGATATTACGGCGGAAACGATGTAATTGATGAAATAGAAGACCTTGCAATCAGCAGAGCAAAACAACTTTTTAATGCAGAACATGTAAACGTACAACCGCTAAGCGGGAGCCCTGCAAACATGGCTGTTTATTATGCAATGTTAGAATTAGGAGACACTGCACTTGGAATGAAATTAACTGAAGGCGGACACTTAACTCACGGTCACAAAGTTAATTTTTCAGGAAAACTTTACAATTTTGAACAATTCGGAGTAGATAAAGAAACAGAACAACTTAATTACGATGTAATAGCAGAACAGGCAGCAAAAATAAAACCAAAATTAATATTATCTGGTTTTACTGCTTACCCCCGAGAAATTGATTTCAAAAAATTCAGAAAAATAAGTGATGAAGTTAATGCGTTTTGTATGGCTGATGTTGCACACATTGCGGGTTTAATCGCAGGCGGAGTTCATGAAAATCCAGTGCCTTACTTTGATGCAGTAACAACAACAACTCACAAAAGCCTGAGGGGTCCAAGGGGGGCAATGATAATGTGCAAAGAAGAATTTGCAGAAAAAATTGATAAAGCTGTTTTCCCGGGTTTACAAGGCGGACCGCACGAACATATTATTGCTGCAAAAGCAGTTGCATTCGGAGAAGCTTTAGAACCAAGCTTCAAAGAATACGCAGCACAAATAGTGAAGAATGCAAAAACACTTGCAAAAACACTTATGGATAATGGTCTAAGAATAATTTCCGGAGGAACAGATACTCATTTGATTCTTGCAGATGTTACAAGCATTGGATTAAGGGGTAAAGAAGCAGAAACTACACTTGATAAGGTTGGAATTTACTGTAATAAAAACACTGTTCCGTTTGATACTGGTTCTCCCTGGGATCCAAGCGGAATAAGATTAGGAACTCCTGTTCTAACAACAAGAGGAATGAAAGAAAAAGAAACAGAACAAATAGGGATGTTCATTTCTGAAGCATTAAAGAATTCAAAGGATGATATAAAGCTTCAGGAAATAAGAAAGCAAACACTGGAATTATGCAAACAGTTTCGCTTTTATGAGTGATTGAATGCCGGGAAAAATAATTGATGGAAAAGCAATAGCAGATGATATACTTAAAAAACTAAAGAAAAAACTGAGTGTATGTGGTAAAATTCCCAAACTTGTTGTTGTACAGGTCGGGAAAGATCCTGCTTCTACAATTTATGTAAACAAAAAACATAAAACCTGCGAAGAAATCGGAATAGCTTCCGAAATCAAAAGACTTCCTGAAACAATTTCTTATTCTGATTTTTTAAAAGAAATAGGAAACCTGAATAAGGATGATTCAGTAAATGGAATTCTTATACAAGTTCCTTTGCCGGAACATTTGAATCATAAACAAGTGTTTGAAACAATTGCACTTGAAAAAGATGTGGATGGTTTCCACCCATCTAACCATGGAAAAAATCTTTTGGGAAAAAACGGAATTCAACCAGCAACTCCAAAAGGAATAATGACTTTGCTTAAAAGCACAGGAGTTGATTTTGAAGGAAAAAACGCAGTTGTTGTGGGGAGAAGCAATATTGTGGGAAAACCAATAGCACTAATGCTGATTAATGCTGGATGTACGGTTACTGTTTGCAATAGTAAAACCAAGGATTTGAAAAGTTTTACAAAAAAAGCAGACATGCTTGTTTCTGCTGCCGGAAAATATAATCTTATTACTGAAGATATGGTGAAAAAAGGAGCAATAGTAATTGATGTCGGAATGAACAGAAACAAAGAAGGAAAGCTTTGCGGGGATGTTGATTTTGAGAACGTTAAAAAAGTTGCTTCATGGATAACTCCAGTTCCCAAAGGAGTCGGACCTATGACAATTGCTTCATTAATGGAAAACACAGTAAAAGCGTGCAACCAACAGGGGAAATGCACATGCTTAAAATAGGCGTACTTGGTTCCACCAAAGGAACTGATTTGCAGGCTATTATAGATGCAATAGAAAACAAGGAATTAGAAGCAGAAATTGTTCTTGTTGCCTCGGATGAAAAAGATTCTTTTATTCTAGAACGTGCATCAAAGCACGAGATTGAAACTTTTTCGGCGGATTATAAAGAATTTGAAACACGAGAAGAAGCTGAAAAACCAATTATTGAAAAACTCAGGGAAAAAGAAACTGAACTGGTTTTGTTGATTGGGTTTATGAAAATAATTTCTCCAAATTTTGTAAATGAATTCAAAGGAAGGATTTGGAATATTCATCCAAGTTTGTTGCCAAAATATACAGGAGGCATGAATAATAATGTTCATGAGGACGTTCTGAAGAACGGAGATACAGAAACTGGTTGTACTTTGCACGAGGTTTCTGAGGAAGTTGATAAAGGTAAAATAATCCTGCAAAAAAAAGTAGCTGTTGATTCTGAGGATAATGTTGATTCGCTTAAGGAAAAAGTGCAGAAATTAGAGCAGGAGTGCTTTTTAGAAGCACTTAAAAGCGTTATTGAGGGCAAAATTATTATTGGTGAGAAAAATGAAAATTAAAAGTGCATTAATCTCGGTTTCTGATAAAACAGGCCTTGTGGAGTTTGCAAAAGAACTTGCTTCCAACGGAGTTAAGATAATTTCTTCCGGAGGAACTTTCAAAAAACTTGAAGAAGCCGGAGTAAAAGCTGTTACTGTTGATTCAGTTACTGGTTTTCCGGAAATGCTGGATGGCAGGGTTAAAACTCTGCACCCAAAATTACACGGGGGAATTCTTGCAAAAAGAACTCCTGAACATTTGAAACAATTAAAAGAACAAAACATTGAAACAATTGATCTTGTTGTTGTAAACTTATATCCATTCAGGGAAACTATTTCAAAGGAGAATGTTTCAATTGAAGAAGCAATTGAAAATATTGATATTGGCGGACCAACAATAATTCGCGCAGCTGCTAAAAACAATGAAAGTGTTGGAGTTATAGTTGACCCTTCACAGTATGAAAAAGTTCTTGCTGATTTGAAAAAAAATGATTTTTCTCTTTCTGAAAAAATGAAAAAAGATTTAGCAATCGAAGCATTTGAACACACAGCATTTTATGATGCAACAATTTCTAATTATTTGAATAAAAAATTAAAAGGAAAAAAGTTTCCTCAGAAACTTACTCTTGGTTTTGAAAAAAAATCCTCACTTAGGTATGGAGAAAATCCACATCAGGAAGCAGCAGTTTATGAATCTTCTTTGAAAGAGGGTTCAGGAATAATTGATGCTGAACAACTGAACGGAAAGGAACTTTCGTTTAACAATTATAATGATACTAATGCTGCAATTGAATTATCAAAAGAGTTTGATCAAACAGCAGTTGTTATTGTAAAGCACGCAAATCCTTGTGGAGTTGCAATTGGAAAAGAACTTGAAGAAACCTTCAAGAGAGCACTTGAATGTGATTCTGAAAGTGCTTTTGGAGGAATTATTGTGCTCAATAAAGAGTGTGATTTGGCTACTGCAAAGCAGATTACTTCTTTTTTCAATGAGGTTGTTGTTGCTCCAGGGTATTCACGTGATGCTTTGGAAGAACTGAAATCAAAGAAGAATTTGCGCATATTAAAGCTTGAAAATATGGCTAAAAACCTTCAAACCCTCAATTTTAAGCATGTAAAAGGCGGTTTACTTGTTCAGGATGAGGACAGGATTGGCTGTGAAAAGTGGGAAAATAAATCCGGAATTAAGGTTGGAAAAGAGGTTACTGATGATTTATTGTTTGGTTGGAAGGTTGTTAAGCACGTGAAGAGCAACGCAATTGTTTTAGTGAAAAATCAGGCTACTATTGGAATTGGAGTTGGGCAAACATCCAGAGTTAAGGCTGCTGAACAAGCTATAAAACAAGCAGGCAATAAAACAAAAGATTGTTCTTTAGCTTCTGATGCATTTTTTCCATTCAAAGATTCTATTGAGTTAGCTGCAAAAGCAGGAATCAAGGCAATTGTTGAACCAGGCGGTTCAGTAAAGGATGATGAAGTAATTGCAGAAGCAAAAAAGCAAAAGATTTCACTTTACTTCACTGGTGAAAGGCATTTTAAACATTAAAAAAATATTTTAAAAAATAAAAAAATAAATTTACTCATTAGAACTAATTTTAAAAATAATTTAACAGAGAAATAACCAGTGCTGCTAAAAACTTCATGATTTAATAAAGCAATTCAGAATTTAAAAAAGTTACTAATGCTAAAAAACTTCATTTTCAGTAACAATAAGATCCATTCTCACGTCATGTGCTTTGTGGGAGATTTTTTCAACTATTTGGAATTCAAAAGCAAGACCTATTTTTTTAGCGGAAATTTTGTTGAAATTGAAAAAACGATCATAGAAACCTTTTCCCCAGCCCACGCGATTTCCTTCTTTATCAAAAGCTAATCCGGGAACAATAAACAATTCAATCTCATTAGGGGAAATAAATAATTCTTCTTTAGGTTCAAGAATCCCCTTGTTGTTTTCAGAAAGATTTTGAAAAGAATCAATCTTAGCAAAATGCAAATGTTCATCTTTTTCTTCTTTCATAACAGGAACAAAAACATTCTTTCCGAGTTTCCAGAGTTTTTCAATAATTGGTTTTGTTTCAACTTCATTATTAACAGAAATATATACTGCAATGTTCTGGGTACTTTTTATTTCTTCAAGTGAAAAAAGATTTTCAAATATTTTTTGGCTTTTTTCACGCGCCTCAGAATCTAAAAGCTTCCTGCGCTTTCTCTTTATAAGCTCACGAAGAAAATGCTTATCCAAGAAAATCACCTCTCCAAAGCTCTTTTTCCGATATCGGTTCTGAAATGCATTTTGTTAAAATTAATCTGAGAAACACCAGTATAAGCAGTATCAATAGCGCTTTTTATATCAGAACCTAAACCAACAACACCCAAAACTCTTCCACCGCTGGTGAGAACCTTTCCGTCCTGCAACTTGGTTCCTGCATGGAAAACAATTACATTTTCAAAAGCAGCAGCATTTTTCAAACCTTCAATAACTTCGCCTTTTTCATAAGCTTCAGGATAACCACTGGAAGCAAGAACAACGCAACAGGCAGATCCATTATCCCATTCAAGGTTAATTTCACTTAATTTACCATCAATACAAGCTTCAACAACATTGACCAAATCAGTTTTCATTCTTGGAAGAACACACTGACACTCAGGATCTCCGAACCTTGCATTGAATTCTATAACTTTTATATCAGAATTATTAATCATCAAACCAGCATAAAGAATTCCAATGTAAGGAGTTCCTCTTTTTTGCATTTCATCAACCATAGGCTGCATTATTTCTTTCTGGATTCTTTCCTCTAAACCTTCAACAACAGGTGCAGGACTATAGGCTCCCATTCCGCCTGTGTTTAATCCTTCATCATTATCAAGTACGCGTTTATGGTCTTGGGAAGAAACCATCATTTTCACGGTCTTGCCATCACAAAAACCAAGAATAGAAGCTTCTTCCCCCACAAGCATTTCTTCCACAACAACTTTATCACCTGCAGAACCAAAGGCTTTATCACCTAAAATTTTTTGCAGTGCTGCTTTGATTTCTTCTTTGGAATTGCAGAGCAAAACCCCTTTTCCCGCGGCTAAACCATCGGCTTTTACAGCGACTTTATCAAACTTTCCAAGAATTTCATCAACCTGTTCAAGACTGGTTATTTCAACGTATTCAGCAGTAGGAACACCCGCTGCAAGCATTACTTCCTTGCAAAAAGCCTTTGAACCTTCAAGCATTGCAGCTTCCTTTTTAGGGCCAAAAACCCTTAATCCTGCATGTTCAAACTCATCAACAATACCATTCACTAAAGGTGCTTCAGGACCCACAATGGCAAGGGTAATTTGTTCTTTTTTAGCAAATTTAAGCAAAGCAGGAATATCATCAGAACTAATAGGAACATTTTCCCCTAATTCAGCTGTGCCTGCGTTTCCTGGTGCACAAAAAATCTTTTTTACTCTAGAGCTTTGAGCAAGTTTCCAGCAAAGAGTGTGTTCTCTTCCGCCACCGCCAATAACAAGTATTTTCATATATTCACTATTGGAATGGAATAGGATTAAAAGAGTATTTTTTAGGTAGAAAAAGAATTATATTGAATGAACATTTATTGTTTGTATGCTTCACGGAAGACCTCGGGATAAAATTCACCAAGTCCATGGACAAGTAATTGTCGAACACCATTCTTTTGAACCTGTGATTGATGAATTAAGCCAAAAACTAACAAACCCTAAGTATTTCAAAAGTTTACCTGATATCCGAAATCCTCCTGATTCAGAGCGGCCAGATTCCAGTGTAAGATTAGTTCAAATTGGAAAAAAGAAATATGTTATAAAGAACACTTACGGGGCAGAGGAACATGGACATGATTACCATAAGCTTAGACGCGATATTTTAGCACATCAGAAAGCAGTTAGAAGTAGAAAAATAAACCCTAAAAACTATAAATTAGGATCCATAAAAGTACTCGGCAGAATAGGAAATTATTTAATAATGGAACATGTTGAAAATGTGAAATTAGATTGGGAAACTCACCAAAAAGTTACAGAAGAACTACGCGATAATTTTTTACGTTTAACACAAGAAGATCATAACCTACAGATTCCCCAAGTAGCAGACATATTGGTTTCAGGAAAAAGAGAAAATGGAAAATTTATAGTTTATTTACCTTACGATTACCATTAATTTATTCATAAGTTCTTTCGGTTTCTAAGCCTCTTTCGTGTCTATCAAGTGCTTTTACTCTGAGTTTTGTTCCCCATTCGGTTGGATATTCTCCTGTAATGCAGGCCGTGCACAAATCGTCTTTTCCGTTTTCAAGGTTAATTGATTTTACCAAACCATTAAGAGACATGTATTGTAATGAATCAACATCGATTTCTTTTGCAATGTTTTCAACAATGCTTTCATCAGCATCCTCAAAACCGGCTCTCTTTATTTGTTCCTTGGTTGAATTACGATTAGCTATCAATTCATTAATAGTTGACATGTCAATCCCGTAAAAACAAGGACTTCTTATTGGCGGACATGAAACTCTCATGTGAATTTCTTTTGCCATACCTTTTTCTCTCAAATACTTTACAATTGCCTGTGAAGTTGAACCTCTGACAATTGAATCATCAACAAGAATTACTTTTTTATCTTTCAAAACAGATTTGTTCAGATTAAACTTTTCCTTAATTCTAGCCATTCTGTCTTTCGTTTCAATAAAAGTTCTTCCGACATACCTGTTTCTCACCAAACCCTCCATAACAGGAAGACCAATTGTGTGAGCATAAGCATCAGCACTTGGTTTTGCAGTATCAGGAACAGGAACAACAACCCAGTCATCACCATTAACCTCAAGTTTCTCCTGCTTTGCCAGTTCCTGTCCAAGGCGCCATCTAACCTGATAAACACTCCTGCCATCAATGACAGATGCAGCATTTGCAAAATAAACATACTCAAACATACAGTGCGCAATTCTCTTGCTTTTAGTGAACCTCTTAACTTCAACACCGCTTTTGTCAGAAATCAGCATTTCCCCGGGTTTCAAATCCTTAACCCCATTGCTTACGAGATTTGACATTGCAACGCTTTCGGAAGCAGCACCAACAAAATCATCATCAATAACATAGCACAAAGGCCTTACTCCAACAGGATCTCTCATAGCAGTTACTGTGCCTTCAGCATCAGCGTAAACCATATTATAAGCACCATCAAACTTTTCAGAAAGATCAGCAAAAACCTTGTCTATTGGTTTTTTCTTTTCCCCTACCTGCTCCTTTTCCAAAAAATGCATTATTACCTCAGTATCAAGGTTTCTCACCAAATGATATTGTTTGTTTTCAAGTTCTTTTTTTAATTCAGAAAAATTAGCCAAATTTCCATTAAATGCAAATGAAAACCACTTCCATTTTCTTCCATGGTGTCTTTCAAAAGGCTGAGTAGAACCAATATCATCTCCACCAGAAGTACTATACCTTACATGACCAATTCCTTTGGTTCCTGAATACTTTTGTAAAATAGCTCTTGATTTTGGTATTATTTTAGTTGAAAAAGCTTCTGAAACAGAACCTCTTTTTCTGAAAGTATCAATCAATTGTTTTCTTTCTTCATTATAAGTAGTAATTCCAGTAGCCAATTGTCCTCTGTTCTGCATTTGAAGAAGCATTTTGTAAAGATAATAAGAAGCTCCACCAATAGGATATTTGTCAAGTTTTTTTGGCAAATAGACTGCAGCAACACCGCATTCGTCTTTAACTTCACCAGACATAACAACAATTAGATTGAATTAGAGAGAGAATA
>JBDRLP010000058.1:0-9516 GCA_043812975.1 Candidatus Iainarchaeum sp.
GAAGGTTAAGCAAGCATTTTTTCAATTTTTGTTCTTGTTTGTTTGTTAGTTTGTTTCAAATATTTTTCCAGCTTTTTTTTGTCAATAATTTTTTT
Organism: Candidatus Iainarchaeum sp.; assembly: GCA_043812975.1. GTDB lineage: Archaea > Iainarchaeota > Iainarchaeia > Iainarchaeales > Iainarchaeaceae > UBA493. The sequence continues at coordinate 96 of JBDRLP010000058.1, forward strand.
CATTTCTTCAATTGTTTCTTTTCCAATCGGCTCATCATAATATGCAAAATCTATGAGTGTTTTTTCCGGGTCTGAAACAGATATCCAAGAACCATGGTATTTTTTTGTCTCATGCCCGAAGAACATTTTTCTGTTTATTCTTCTAGCAAGTATTTTTGAACCAAGGATTTTTCTTTCTCCGTTCCTGATTTTTCTAGGGGTTATTATTATCGGTATTGTTTCCTGCCCCCAAAAATTATGAATCGTTAGAGCTTCCTGAAGCCCATGGTATGAAGGAAGAAACGCTTTTTCAGATTCATCTAAATTTTGGTTTGTTGAATAAACCCCTTTTTTGAGTCTGAAAATTTTCCCCTTTTTAATTTCATTTGCAAGAAACAAAGAGTAATAATTCTCATTTGCCCCCATATTTTCAAGAAAAATCCGCACATCCCTTGTTGTGAATGTTTTTTCTGAAAATTTTTTTTCAAATTCTTTAACATAATTCATTTCCGGATTCTCCTTTTGATTGCTTCAAGCATTTGTTTAAATGTCGGTGTTACGCCTTTGTAAATGAGTGTTTTCAGGTTTTTTTCGTCAACAGGGACACCAAACTCAGCCACTATTTTTAGAAGCTCATTTTTAATGTTTTCAATAGGCGTTGTTTCCAATAAAAAATATACATCATAAATATCCCTGATAAGTTTTCTGCTCATGAACGCATTCGCTTTTTCCATAAGCAATTCCTCTTTTGTCAGGCTCAGTATGTTTAAAGATGTTCCATTCGCATTGTTGTAAAAAATAACCGTTCCCTTTTTTTCTCTTAAGGCTATTTCGATTGAAACAATTGTTTTTCCATTAGTAATTTTTGAGAAAACCGTGTTATTTGTTTTCTTAAATTTTATTACTGAAATCCCTCTTTTACTTGTCTCTTTTACAAGTTTTTTTTCAAAGTCTGGTTGTATTATAGCATAAAAATCCAGGTCCTCAGAAAACCTTGACCCATCATAACATCGCCATATTGCCGTGCCTCCATGAAGCACTGCTTTTTGGTTTATTGAGTAAACTATATCTATTGCCTCATCCTGAAGTTCGGCAAGTTCTGCTTGTGATTTTTTTTTGAGTTGATTTTTTATAGGAATATTCATATCTATACTTAACCAAAAGTATATTTAAATATATGTTTCGTTAATCGTATTTATATATTGTTGTTATTGTTTGATTAAAATAGCTTTAAATGAGGTTTAAGCAAACATTTTGTCTCTTTGGGCAACATCGTCTTCTGGTTTTTTGCTTACTTTTTGGATTGCTTCGTTGAAGTGTTTTAAAGAAATTTTATTTTTGTTTTCCCGCAAAGCAAACATTCCTGCTTCTGTACAGGTTGATTTTATATCTGCGCCTGTGAATCCGTCAGTTAAAGAAGCTAATTCATTAATTGCAATATTTTTATCCAAGGTCATTTTTTTAGTGTGGATTTCAAAAATCTTTTCTCTGGATTTTTCATCAGGCCCCGGAACCTCAATTAACCTGTCAAATCTTCCAGGTCTTAATAAAGCAGGATCAAGCATATCCAGTCTATTGGTTGCACCGATAATTTTTACCCCTTCAACTTTTTCAAAGCCATCCATCTCAGCAAGCAATTGCATCAGTGTTCTCTGAACTTCCCTGTCTCCGTTGGAAGTTGCATACCTGTGAGAACCAACTGAATCAATTTCATCAATAAAAATTATAGAAGGTTTTTTCTCAACAGCCAGTTTGAAAACATCCTTAACTAATCTTGAACCTTCTCCGATATATTTTCTCACCAAATCAGATCCTGAAAGTGAAATAAAAGTTGAATTGGTTTTGTTGGCAACTGCTTTAGCTAACAAAGTTTTTCCTGTTCCGGGAAGCCCGTGTAATAATACTCCGCTTGGAGGCTCTATTCCTAATTGTTCAAATCCTTTTGGATTTAATAAAGGTAAAATTACCGCTTCATCCAACTCGCGGACCTGGTCTGTTAAACCGCCAATTTCACTAAAAGTTACTTTTGGTTTTTCAATTATTTCCATTGAAGAAACTCTCCAGTCTTTAACATCAGGAAGCATTTTTGTAATAACGAGAGTTCTCTGATTCATTGCTACTCTTTTTCCGGATTCTAATTCCCCTTCAAAACCTTTCATTGAATTAACTAAAAATTCCATGCCGTTAGTATTTTTCACGATTGCTGTTCCGTTTGGAAAAACCTCGGCAATAGTTCCAACCACCAGCGGAGGGATTTTCAATTCATTGATTTCTTTTCTAAACCTTTCCAGATCAAGCTGCAACTGGCTTATCCTTGCGGTTGACATCTGCTTTTCAGTCTGCAGACTCTTTAATTGGCCCTCTAGTGAGAACACGTAATCGTAAACATCGTAGCTTCCTTTCTTCTTCATTTCGTTAGTTTCTGCCATAAAAATCACTTAGTATATTTAATTATCTAAAGAACAAGCCTTATAAATAATACTTTCTTTTAGCCTTGCAGTATTATTAAATACTGTTTAAGACCTTATTTTTGTTTATGCGAAAAGAGATTTTTGATTGGCTGAATGCAGCAGAGGATGATCTTCACACTTCTGAAGTATTACTGAAACAGGGTATTTTTTATGCTAGTGCTTTTTATTCTCAACAGGCTGCTGAGAAGGCTTTGAAAGGGATTTTTATTTTAAAGTTCAAAAAAGCAGCTATTCAGCATAATATAATCGGCTTAGCCAGAGATATTGAAGCTCCGACGGAAATTGTTTCAGCATGTAAAAAACTTAATCCTCATTATATTCAGAGTCGTTATCCTGATGCAGCTAATGCTTTGCCTGCTGAATCGTATGATGAGGATATTTCAGAAGAACTTTTGGAAGAAGCTAAGAAGGTGTTTGATTGGAGCGAAAAAAAGACTCAAAGTTAAATAGTTTTGTCAGGAAATTAAAAGCACATTATCCTGATGCTAAAATATTCCTGTTTGGTTCTAGAGCAGGGGAAGATTTTTTTTTAACTTCTGATTATGATATTATAGTGGTTAGTGAAAAATTTGAGGGGATTAATTTTTTCAAAAGAACAGAGAAAATTTATGATTATTGGGTTGATGATTTAGCACTTGATGTTTTTTGTTATACTTCTAAAGAATTTGATGAAAAAAAACAAAAAATCGGGTTTTTGAGTGAAGCCATGAATAACGCAATACTGGTTTCTGCTTAATTTTTTTTAAAGTAAAATTTCTTAGCATTTACATCAATTTATAAATAATACTTTGCTTTTAAAGCTAAACCAAATGCAGGGAAATGAGGCTTCCTATATAGTTTGTCAATACAATGACTAAAATAAAAATCAGATTATGTTCAATAACCACTTTTCTCACAGATTCCTTGTTTTCTTTAGCAATTTTAATGCTTATTGCTGAAAGAAGCAATGACCCCCAGATAACACTTGCGACAATAGCTTGTGTCAAAGGAAGTAGCAGTATAGGTATGAGAAAAGACATTGCAAACAGGAATTTGAAAACGAATGTAAAAATCGTTGCCATCCAAACCTGTTTTTTCGTGTTTTCTTTTTCCGCTTCTTCAGAAACATGGATTCCAAAAGCATCAGAAAACGAGTCAGCAATTGCAATTGTCATAACCCCTCCGATTACAATTGCCTGAGAATGAGTTCCTGCATTTAACCCAACTATAAGGCCAAGCGTGGTTATTACTCCGGAAGTTAATCCGAAACTAAGTCCTTTGAAAATTGATTTTTTCATTCATTATTCTCCTAATTGTATATCCTATAAAGTTTTTTTACTAATTATTTAACATCCATTATTAAATAATCCTTTCTTTATCTTCTTTTTAGACTAAATGGTGTTTTTGATTGGAATTTGATTTTGTTTTTATTATACTGGGTTTTCTGCTTGTTTCGCTAGGCATTACTTATTTGATAAAACGCTTCACCAAGCATGATACTTACTATTTATTCAGCATTATAAAATCAGTAAAACCACTCTCTTTTTTTGACAAGGTGGCTAAACACACAAGGTTCTTGGATATTTTTGCAACCATTGGGGTGATTATTGGTTTTGGTGCAATCGCAGTTGATTTCCTTTACGGGAGAAAATTATCCAAAGTAAAAAGAGCAGTATTATTCATTGCGTCATTTCTCGCAATGTCATCAATAATAGTTTTTTTTGATTCATCTTTTGGAAACATATTTTCAAACAGCATTCTCATAGGATCAGCCTATCCTTTGCTGGTTGTTTCTTTTGGTTTAATGGGCTTAAGCGGTTTTACTTTATTTTCTTTAATGCTTCAGGCATGGGAAATAATTTCAAAATACATGTTAGGAATCAGAAGCTGTCCAGGAATAGCTCCTATAATTCCTGGGCTAGAAATTCCAGGAGTTCCGATAAGTCCGCCATTGCATGCCTGGATTTCTCTAATAATAGGTCTTTTTGTTCATGAAGGAATGCACGGGATTTTAGGAAGACGTCATGATTTCAAAATAAAATCAACAGGACTAATTCTTCTTGGTTTTTTGCCAGTAGGTGGGTTTGTTGAACCTGATGAAAAAGCAGTGATTAAAGGAGAGGATGAAAAAGTACTTCCTTTTCTTGCCGCAGGGCCAATGGCTAATCTTGCTGTGATGTTCATAACCGGATTACTGCTTTTTGGTGTTGCTGCTTTTGTAAATCCTCTGACAGATTCCCTTTATCCCGGAGTTCAGGAAAATTTATTTTCAGGAGTTAAAGTTAATAGTGTTTTAGAAGAAACAAGCTTCTGTGGGGTAATTTATCCTAGTTCTGCTCTCGGAAACCTTGAATCAGAAGATATTATTACTGAAATAAACGGGGTTTCCATAAACAATCCTGATGATTTGTACAGTGAAATACAAAAAAACAGGCTGGAAGAAAAAACATTTTCAATAAACAGAAACAATGAATTAATCGATTTAACTTTACAGCCTAATGAGCTTGGCCAGTATGGTTTTTTTCCTGAGGGGATTAGAAATGAAGGATTTGAAGTTCCGGAATCTTACTTCACTTACAGTTTGATTATTTCTTTAATATTAGAATTCCTTCTTTGGTTATTTTTGTTGAATTTCCTTCTTGGTGCGATGAATTTCCTTCCGACAATTCCTTTAGATGGCGGAAGGATGGCAGGAATATTATTTGTTCCTTATTTGGGTTTCCTGAATAAATCAAAAGAAGAAAAACAGAAAATAATAACAAAGTTTTTTGGGTTTCTGATTCTGGGATTGATTATAATTAATGCGCTTCCCTTATTTTTTTAATAAGAAATTAGTTTGAAAAAAAAAAGAAATAGGGAAAGGGAAAAACCCTTTCACTTTGTTTTAATTTTACCTTACAAAATCCAAGTTGAATGAATCTCTTCTTGATGCTTTTGAATTTCCGGCTGCTGCTGAACTTGGTCCTCTTATGTATGGACTCTGAACCCCCGTGAAAATTGTTATTACTTCTATTTTGTTTTCAAAGGTTGGGTCAACTCTTGCTCCCCAGATTACTGCTGCTTTTGGATCTATTCTTTCAGTCAGCATTTCTCCAATTTGGTTTGCTTCTCCCAGAGTTAATTCTGGTCCTCCAGTAATGTGGATTAGTGCTCCTGAAGCTCCTCCAATGTCTACATCAAGCAAAGCATTCTTGAGTGTATCACTAACAACTTCATTAACTTTGTCAACACTTTTTGATTCTCCTACTGCTATAACACTCAATCCTTTATTGCTCATAATGGATCGAACATCTGCATAATCAAGGTTGATTAATGATGGTTGTGTGATTGTTTCTGTGATTCCTCTTACTGTTCTTGCAATAACCTCATCCGCTACTTTGAATGCATCCTGAATTGGTAAATTTGGAACCAACTCAACCAGTCTGTTGTTATCAATTACAACTACTGTGTCTGTTACTTCTCTCAATGCTTCTATTCCTTCTTCTGCTTTTAACAATCTTGCTTTTTCAAGAGCAAATGGGTATGTTACAATAGCGATTACTATTGCTCCCTGTTCTTTTGCTATTCCAGCAATTATTGGTGCTGCTCCAGTTCCTGTTCCTCCACCCATTCCTGCGGAAATAAAAAGCATATCTACTCCATCCATTACTTCTTCAAGTGAAGATCTGGAGACTTCTGCTGCTTTTGCACCTATTTCAGGATATCCTCCTGCTCCCAGGCCTCTTGTGACGCTTTTTCCAATCAAAATTTTGGTTAATTCGTCATTTATAATGGCTAAGTGCTGTTTATCTGTGTTTGCTGCTACGAGCTGGGCACCAGATATTCCCATGTTTGCAAGTCTGTTTACTGCGTTACAACCTGCGCCTCCTGCCCCTATAACCATTATTTTTGGCGTTCCGAACTCTTCTAATCGGTCTTCTATTTTGTTAGTATCTGTTGTGATAGCGTTTTCTACTATAGATTTCAAAGTTTCACCCCTTCCCTAAAGTTTTAAGTTGAATCTTATGGCTCAAAAAGCTAGATTCTGTTACTATTGGTGCTTAACTCCTTAATATGCGTTTACTTTTATGTATACACTTGTTTTAACGCTTTTTGAATTCAAAAACCCTTTAAAAGCCCCTAATTCCTTATGTAGAAGTGTTAATGTTTCTTTTTTTTGCAAAAAAGTGTTAATTGGACTTAACAATGCTTTAATTTAGCGAAAAAGTGTTAAAAAGGGTTTGATTTTGATTTAATGCCTTTATTTCTTTTTAATTTTTTCAGTTATCGTCCCATTTTGGGGGGATAATCGGTTTTATATACTTCATGAGCATCTATATTTGTGAGCTAGGTTGGAGAATTAGCGGTTCTTTGTTACCGGAAACCCGCTTTAGCCGGAACCGAAGCCTTGGAAGAGGTTTTATTTGGGTTATAGTACCTTTCCCATTACGATGACCTTCTGTCCCTTAAAATTGTTTGGCTAAGCCAACCCCGCCAGACCCGGAAGGGAGCAACGGTAACTTTTTCACTCAATGTTTGAGGTAAATGGAAGTAAGTGCGGGTTAGGATTCTGCTATAATTTTATTTAAAATCCATTTCAGGGCGTGCTCACTCACCTTTTCTTTTCTTGGAAGAAAAGAAAAGCTGAACCAAAAGAAAAGAACTTATTCTGTACCAAAAAAAAGAAAACATTAAAGAAAATTGTACTAAAGAAAAAGAACAAACCTGTGCTAAAAAGAAAGAAAACATAAAACTGAACCAAAAGAAAAAGCACTAATTTTTTATTGAAAGAGTTATACTAAAAGAAATGAACTCAAACCTTATACTTCTTCTTCAATGCTTTAGCATGTTGTTCTGCACTTTCAAAAGCCTCTTGCTCATGCTTTTCTGCTTTTGAATCGTGCCTTGCAGCTATCCATTCATCCAGGCTTCCGATTACAGGTAAGTTGCTTGCGGTTTCTCTTTTCTTTTTGGCTTTTATTTTATGCTTATCTCTTAATCCAATATTTTTTTTATATTTTTCATAATGTTCTTGTGGCATTTTAAAATCACCTTCTTGTTTCAAAGAACGTTTTTTTTATTAATAAACTTTTCCAGTCAGATTTTTTCCTTAACTACTTCAATTTTTTTTGGTTTTGTTTCTTTAACATCAAGCCCTGTATTGAGGATTGATGTGTAAACTCCTGTAAGGTTTGTAAGAACCAGGTTTGAGAAAAATACGAACAGTAATGCAATGCCTAAGGAAATTATTAACCAGAGGTTTTCTGCCATTATATCAATTACAGGGCTTTGTTGTCTGACGGTGTCAAAGGTTAAAGTTTGTTGATTGTCAAGTGTAAAAGTCATTACTGTGTCTCCAAATTTCTGGAGGTTTTGTTCTTGATTATTTATTTCCACCAGTGCTGATGAAATAAAAATCCCGATTGCAAAAATAAAAAATGCAGTTCTTGCAGCTCCAGAAGCGGTTCTATAAGTAACAAGTTTGTTTAATTCATTCTGTTTAACCAAGACAATTTCTATTAATATTTTTAGTGAAATTATGAAAAATATTCCGAGCAATATATTTGAAGCACTTATTCCAAACAGAATTATCCAACTGATTATTGCTAATAAAACTCCGACTCCTGCGATTTTGTGTAATTCTTCTTTTTCTCTGTGAAGACTTAAAGTAATAAGAAATGCATACGGAAGCGGTAATGCTAAAGAAAAAGCAATAAATCCGACAGAAAATACAGTAGCTATAATATCATTAAACAGAAAAGAGTCCACGAGGCTTAATTTGTCTAATCCTGAAAAGAAGGATAAGATTGCAGCAGCCACTATTGTAAGGCCGAATATTACTCCGAGTACTATTGTTTCTCGTGTTTCATCCATGATTTTCCCTCAATTCAAACATTACTTTTTTATTACTATAGAATTTGTACTATATAAGTTATTTGTAAAGTACTTGCCTTGATTTTGCACCGGCAATGAGGGGTTTCGAAAAGCTAATACTAGTTCAATCTTTATTTCTAATATGTATGTTAATTTGGAAAAAGAAGTTCAATTTAAATTAGTGGATGAAGCAATTAAGAAAGCCGGTTCTGAGAGGAAACTAGAAAAGTTAACTGAAATTCCTGATATTTCGATTAATTATTATAAAAAATTTAAAAGACGTTTATCTTATAGTAGATTTAAAAAACTAATTACTTTTCTTAGTTTAAAAGAAGCTGATTTTCAATTCAAATTGGTGAACCCAAAAGAGTTCAGAGTTAAAGGAGGAAAAACAGTTCAAGAAAAATATCTGAAGGAGAATAGTTTTAGAGCTCTTCATGATAGAATGAGAAAAGGATCTTCAAAGTATATGGAAAAATGGCATGCTTATATGAAAAAAGAAAAACCAGAAGAATATTTTGATTTACAACATAGTAGATTTAGGAAAATTAACAAAAAGAAATGGAAAACTAATAGAGGTGAATTTGTAAGAAATGAATTTGAGATGGAAATAGCAAATATTTTAAATGGTCTTTCAGTAGAATATTTATATGAACCCTGCATGAAGCTTTCATCAACGTATTTTCCAGATTTCAAAGTTGGAAACTTGATAATTGAATGCACTGCTTGGCGGGGTGAAGATAAGGCAAGATCATTATCGATTAAGATCCAAACTTTTGAAAAAGAAGGCTATAACGTTAAAGTAGTGGTTCCAGATAATTTAAGAAGCTTTTATAAATCTATAGAAAACCATATTATTAGTCCTAATGATTTAAATAATTATTTTGGGCCCGAATAGCTTAGCAGGTAAAGCATCTGGCTGTTAACCAGAGGATCGTAGGTTCAAGTCCTACTTCGGGCGCCATTTTTTCTTTTAACCAGAGGATCGTAGGTTCAAGTCCTACCGGGGGCGCTTTTTTTATTTTAGAGTAATATTTATTTGTTTTGGTCTTTATTATAAAATTATGAAAAGAGGCCAGGGTTCAGTGAGTTATCTTCTCCTTATTGGAGGAGCGGTTTTAGTTGCAGTAGTTGTAATT
>JBDRLP010000059.1:0-2046 GCA_043812975.1 Candidatus Iainarchaeum sp.
GAACTTCTGGAAGAAATAAAAAAACACAAAGGCATTAGTGTCGGGAAGCTCGCAGAAAAAACCGAAAGAAAGCAGGAAGCTGTCAGCAGAGACACTCACATTCTTTCGGATTTTGGTATTCTTAAACTGAAAAAGAAAAACAGAAGTGTTATTCCTGAATTGAATACTAACTCTATAAGAATTGCGATTGGTGTTTAGGGGTCTGCAGAAATAAGTTTTTTCTTAGTCCGTACCTGTTTAATGCGCTTGGGATGAATTACTGCAAAGTCGGTAGAAACCTAACAAAAAAGACCAATATTTAAATAGAAAAAGAGCTAATTCTATTGATTATATGAATTGGAAAATTGGAATTTTAGTTTTGGGAATCCTTGTGATTGTTTTCATAATTGGTTGTGTTGAAACGTCAACACCCGCTACATTAACAGCAACGCCGGTTTTTGAAAGCAGTGTAACTGTTAGTTCCGGAGATGATGTAAAAACAATCTTTAATGAAAATTCTGAAGAAATTATCACAAAAACAATTGAATTTGTAGGCACAGCTTCTAGTGATGAGTTTGGAAGATATAAACAATTATTAGAAACAAAAAGCAGTTTATTTCAATATTTAACAGTTGAATATAAAGCATGGTCAAATGAGAAATTTTGGATATCCAATACAAATGAAAATTATGTTGTGAAAATTCCACTGGTTTCTGAAGATGAGAACTGGAGTTATGAAAATGGAAAAGTTGTAGTTATGATAAAAACATGCAACAACCCAGCTGAGAATATGAGTACAAATATGGAGACAGGAGAAGAACATTGTGGGAGCGGGATTAAGGAAACTAAAAAAGAAGTTCAGAACTTAAGGTATATTGTAACAAATAATGGGATTGTACATTTTGCAGGAATTTACTAATTTTATTTTTCTCTTTTTTCGTGACGTTCAATCCGGCAAAGCCAGCTGCAGAGGATAATTGTACCAAAATCCACATATATGAAGCAACTGCGTTATTTATATGGTATCAAAAAAGCCGATTCTTCTCTGGACTGTTATTGGAATTGCTATTGGGTTGTTAGGGTTTCTTATTTTGGGAGTTTTTCAAATTATGATGTCTCTGTTTTTTTCCTACATGGGTTTCTACCCCATCCATGTCGTTTTGGGACTTAATGGGGCATTGGAATTATGCGAATCAGTAGAAGAGTGTGCAACTGCTATTCCGGCGGGATATTATACAACATTCTATCTTGGTTTGACAGGACTGATAATTGGGATTTTTATATGGCTTAAGAATTCAGGAAAATCAGTTAAGAAAATGGTATTAATTCTGTATTTAATTTTACTTGCTTCAATTTTGTTTTCATATTTTGGTTATATTTACAATACTCCTTCACATAATTTTTCAAGAACATTTCCTGCACTTTTTGTATATCCTTTGCCTCTTGTAGTTATAGTATTGTTAGTATCTAAGTTTGCAGATAACTTTCAGTTCTTCAGAAGGCCTGCTGACCAAACAAATCGAATTTAAGAAAACCCTTTCCATAATCCGTACTTTCTTCATCTCAGGGACGAACTTACGCTAGTCCAAACACCCTATCCCTTCCCGGTAACCACGATTCATAGATGAATAAAATAGATTCGTAATTTCGGATTACGTTTGGGAAGAAACACAGGTTCATTATGATTTGGAAGGGAAAGCTGAGGGGGTGGCTTGTGGGTAGGTAATGCAAAAAGGCTCTATTCGCTATGTTTATATACTATTCGTTTAACGAATATATTATGCTGGAATTGACTGATAAGCGTTTGGTTTCTGTTTTGTGGATGCTAAAGAACAAGGGAAAAAAATGGAGTATTTCTGAGTTAAGGAGAGGGGCAGTGAATGCTGTCTATAAAAAGAATACAAGGTTTCCTATAATGGATTTGTCCCTTACTTATGGCCCGACTTTTTCTTTTGTAAAAGAACTTGAGAAAAGCGGTTTTATAGCAAAAGACATTACAACAAATGAGTATGCGATTTCAAAGGCAAGTGGCTTAGTGGAATTTGTTTCTCGTGCAAGGTCCTTTAA
>JBDRLP010000060.1:0-24766 GCA_043812975.1 Candidatus Iainarchaeum sp.
CATGCAGCTATATTGGCATTGGAAATGAACAAACCCTGTTTGGTGGGGACAAAGTTTGCCACAAAGATATTTAAGGAGGGGGATTTAATTGAATTGGATGCAAATAAGGGGAAGGCATCAAAAATATGAGTTAAAATTGCTGCAATCTTGAAAAAAAAGAAAAGCCAAAGAACCCAAAATTGAAATAGAAATCAAATAGAAAGAAATCCAGAATTGGCTGAGTTAATCAGAAAAGAAATGCTGTGGCATTTCAATAAATCTTCTAATGAAAATGAAAAACCATAAACTATTTGAAACAAATGTCTCACAACCGTTGGTCGGTTGACGCCCTTCGGGCGGCGTCCACTTCACTTTGGCTCAGTAGGACTTATTATAATATATTCTCTCTTTTTTGTTTGATTTTTAGCGTTTTTTTGCTCAAACGCTAGTTTTTTATATTTGGTTTCAGTTACTCTTAATGATTATTTATGGATGAAAGAACCAAAACAGGTATTGAAGGTCTTGATAAGGCTTTGAACGGCGGTGTGCCTAAAAGGAATATTGTTCTTGTTTCAGGCGGGGCAGGTACAGGTAAGTCTACTCTTGCTATGCAGTTTTTAGTTAATGGTGCCAAGCTTTTTGGTGAAAAGGGTCTTTATATTTCTACTGAGCAGCAGAAGAAGGAATTGTATAGGGCTGCAGAATCTTATGGTTGGGATTTAGAGTCTTTGGAAACTAATGGTTTGATTAAGATTGTTTATTTTGATGTTGTTGAAACTGATGGTTTCCTAGAGAAGTTGTATGAACTTTACACGACTTTCATGCCAAAAAGAGTTGTAATTGATTCACTAACAACTTTAACAGATTCTTTGTTAGTTTCTGGTATGGGTGAGAAGGAAGCCTTCTCAATGGTTCAGATTGCTGAATCAGTTTCTCCAATCCCAAGAACCGAGAGAATTGTTTCCAAGACCCTGCTTTACCATTTAATGAAAAAACTCAGATTATTCGATTCAACGATTATGTTGACTTCTGAATTGTTGGAAGGAGAAAAGGGACTCAGTGCAGATCAAATATCAGAATTCATCTGTGATGGGGTATTGATGTTGCATTATCTTGGTATTGCTGGTGCAGATTTGCGTACTATGCAAATTAGAAAAATGAGGTATACAGAGCATATCAAAAGTTATTTACCTTATACTATAGTTAAGAATAAAGGTTTAGATGTGGATGCTGCCGAAGCTATGGATGTCCTAATGAAGTGATATCTATGTATAGTTTAATCTCAAAACTTTTAGTAACAGGAAAATTAAAATTTGAACCAGGTAAAATTACTGCTTTTAATGACCCATTTGCTTTAATTGATTTAGATTCTTTAAAAGCAATGACTGATGATGCTATTGTAGAAGGGGGTAACAGAATTTCAGATTTATATTTTTATGGGTGGGTATTTGGGTATAACACAACTAGAAATATGATTAGTTTGTTAAAACTTAAGAAATTTGAAGAACGTTATAAAATTTCAATGGACGTAATTGGTTTATTGGGTTTTGGAGATTATCAAACTATTAGCTTTCAACGCGCCAATCATGCAAAATTTAAAGTTATCGGGAATCCTTTTGCTTTATTATATCATCCTAGTAATTCATTGGTTTGTCATTATATTAGAGGTATGGAGGCAGGGGGTGGAACTCTAGTGCATGAATCTTTAATGGATAATATTGAAACTGAATGTGCTGCACAAAATGGAAATCACTGTGTTCACGCAAATTTAAATCAAGAAAAAATCGATGCGCTTGACAAAAAATTAGTATCTTCTCAGATGAATCGAGAATATGTTAAAAAAAGGCAAAAAAAACTCATTGAAAGTCATGGCGATAATCCTTCTAGATTTGGGTTGTAGTAAAACGAATAATTGCTTGGTTTTACATATGGAAAAATTTTTTTCACAGGTTGCAAAGGAAAATTTTATTCTTAACTTACTGTTATTAGGGAGGCCATGGAACGGATTAATTATTGGGTTATTTTCAATTATTGGTTTTTTATATTTTTCGCCTTTTAATCTAAATTTGATTTTGTCGTTATTTTTTGTTTTTTTTCTTCAATATTTTGGAGGCACTATATTAAACGATTTAGCAGATTATTCTGCAGATAAAATTAATATGCCTTATAGGCCTTTGGAAAAAGGACTTGTAACTAAAAAGCAGGCTTTAATTTTAGCAATTATTTCTTACTCAAGTAGTTTTTTGATTGCGTTTTTTACCTCGCAATATTTATTTGTTAGTTCTTTAGTTTTCTTCTTTTTTAGCATAATCTATTCAGTTAAACCTTTTAGATTAGTTAGTAGAGGTTTTTTTGGAAATTTTACTTTAGGTTTAGTTACTGTTTTTATCCCTTCTATTTCTGGAGCAATAATTGGATTGTCTAGTTTATTAGTTCCTGAGTGGTTTTTAATTTCATTTTTTGCATTTTCTCTTGTTTTTTCATTTTTGAGTATAGCTAAAGATTTTAAAGATATTAAAGGGGATCAAGAATCTAATAAATTAACTTTTACAATAAAACACGGGGTAAAAAAATCAATATTGGTGATGTTATTTGGAGCGTTAATTTTTTCTGTAATTTTTATTTATTATAATCTTAAATTAGGAGTCTTTTTCATTTTTTCTTCATTTGTCTTTTTAGCTTTGGTTGTATATTTTAGTATAGGATTAATGAATGTTGGCATTAATACAAATACTCAGAGATATGATGGGTTTTTCACAAATTTGAGAGTACTCATATTTTTTTATTCTTTAGTAATTTTAATTGTTTCATATCTTAAATTTATCCAATAAGCGTGGTAATTATGGTAAAAATAAACTTTTCAAAATTGGAGCTTGGTTATGATGTAGTTGTGATTGGTGGCGGTGCTGCTGGTTGTTCATTTCTTAGTAATATTTCCGATGAAAAATATAATGTTTTGTTAGTTGACTATCGCTCATTTCCTAGATTTAAAGCTTGTAGTGGGATTTTGGTTAATAACGCTAAAAAGTACTTTGATGGAATTAATATTCCTAGTTCAATTATGGCTAAACCAGTCGATTTACATTTAACTTATCAGGATTGGACTCATAATAAAGAGAATAAAGTTGAGAAACATTTTGTAAATACTTATAGAAAAAAATTAGATGAATTGCTTTTTTCTGAAGTTAAAAAAAGAAATATTTCTATTTTGGAAGAAACAAAATTAATAGATTTTTTTTATACAAAAGATAAAAAGCACACTGTTGTTGTTTTAGAATCTAATGGGATGACCAAGTCAATCGTAACTAAGAATTTAATTGGTTGTGATGGGGCATTATCCCTTGTTAGAAAAAAAATATATCCAAGAAATATTCCTTATTATGTTGCAATGCAAGAAACAATCCCTGATCATAAAATTGACCGGGCTTTTTTCATTTTTGATGAAGATATTACTGATTTTTATTGTTGGTTAATTCCTAAAGATGACGGAGTAGAAATAGGAGCTGCAGTTTCTCCATTTAAAGCAAGAGAAACATTCCAAAAATTTAAGAAAAAAGTAGCTGAAAAAACAGGAATAAAAGGAGACGGAAAAATAGAATCTGCAATAATATTGCGCCCTGAATCATCTTCTGATTTTTTCTTAGGGGAAAATTCAGTTTTTCTTTGTGGAGAAGCAGCTGGTTTGATAAGTCCAAGTAGCGCTGAAGGGATAAGTTATGCTTTAATTAGCGGAAAATTATGTGCTGAAGCTTTAAACTCTGAAGAAAAAAATCCTATTGTAAGTTATAAGAAAAAATGTAAAACACTTCTTGATCGATTAAATGAGAAACTCCTTAAATCTAAAAAAATTAGCCATTCTAAAAACAGAAAAACTCTTTTTTCATAATTTATTTTTTAAAATCAACTGAATTAAAGAAACATTGAAAGTCATTTTTTTACCTTATTAAATTGAATGATTTGTTTTCTTAAATATTCTTTTCTATATTCGTCTGCTAAACTGCTATTTTTAGTAACTATTGCATCCATTTTTCCTTTGTATTCTCTCATTAAGTATAAATGTTTTCCTAAACCAAATTCCACAACTTTTTTTGGGAGCTTGTTTTGTATGCTCCAAAGTTTTCTGAAAGTTGGATCATAAATGAGTTCAGTTATGTAATCCCCTACTATTATTTTATCGCTTAATTTTGTGGAGCAACCAGTTATTCCAAATTTAATTTCTTTTGCTCCGTAGGATTTAAGAGTTTCTCCGAATAATTTGTCAACCTCATTATTTTCTTCAACTCTAATAAACCAATCATTTTGTTTAAAGACTTTTTTTAATCCTGTTAAATGTTTTTCTTCTAATCCAACAACTGAATAACATAGTCTCCAAAGTGCTAAACTTGATTTATTTTCTGGATTTGGAGTATCCATTGCTTTATCAATTAAAAACCATCCAAGATCAAGAATTCCATTAAAAGAAAGATTAATTGATTGTCCTTCTTTCATATTTTCAAGATCAATTTCTTTTTCTTTCTTGAATTTTTCAGTAAAATGGTCCGCTTTTTTTCTAAATTGTTCTACCCAATTAGGATTTATAGAGTAACTGCTGTTAGTTTTTAACAAAACATCTTCTTC
Organism: Candidatus Iainarchaeum sp.; assembly: GCA_043812975.1. Taxonomy (GTDB): domain Archaea; phylum Iainarchaeota; class Iainarchaeia; order Iainarchaeales; family Iainarchaeaceae; genus UBA493. Next base: position 4,597 of record JBDRLP010000060.1, read on the forward strand.
TAACATTTGCTTTAAAGTTTTATGCGTTGCTTGATAAGAATTAGTAATTCCAAAATGTCTTTGAAGCTGCGAATGTATCTGTTTAGCTGTAAGAGATTTTTCATTTGAAAGTAATTCAATAATCTTTTGTTTAGTAGAAGCACTTTCTGGATTTAATTTTAAGAGTGAGAGTTCGTTGATTATTGCGCATCGACTCCGAAGTATTTTTCTTTTAGCTGATTGAATATCATTGATGCTAGTTCTTGATTTTTCGTTATTGTTACTTCTATTTCTGCAGGGGTTTTCGAGATTTCTTGTTTTGCATAATGCTTAAATAGATCTCCAAGGTCTTTTGTGTTGTTATAAACGTCATCCAGCATTTTTTTTGTTTTTTCTGAGTAATTAACTTCTACTATATAGTCGCCATGTATTATGAAATCTTTTTTAAGATTCATTTTTTGTCCTGCCTTTATCCCTATAAAACCTGCTGCCTTGTATTGTTTTGCAATCCATCTGTCAAATGGTGAATCGCTTTCAAATATCCCGTATCCTCCAGAGTTGTTTTTCATCATGTTTATTAGTAAAGTAAAGTCCATAAATTTGAATTCCAATGGCCACCAAGCGTGTCTCAAGACCCCCATTCCTGTTGAAGGGTTTGTTTGAACTAGTTTTTTATCAGTAAAAAGCTGTGCAAGTTCCGTGCACATTTCACTGTAGTTATCAAAGAACCAAGTTTCTGTTCTATTTTCCTTTTCAGGAATTATATGGGTTTTTCCATTTTCTGAATATTTATCTTCAATGTTTTGTGCAATTTTTTTCAGGTTTTTTATCCAATTATGGCTTAGTTTGTATCCTTTTTCTTCTTTTGTTATTATTTCTTCTTGTGAAAGTTCCATTATAACCTTATGAATACCTTGATACGAGATTTCTTTCCCAATTATTTTTTTATACCGGTTATAAATCTCTTTTCCACTCAAAGGCCATTCTTCAATGAGGAGTGAAATTACTCCATCCTTAGTTCCCTTGCTGTTGGCTGTTAACTGAACAAGTTCATTAATCATTTATGTTCCTCCATTTGTTTTTTGATGTTTTGTCTTGCTATTTCTGCTAGTTGTGGATTTTGAGTTATTTTCATTTCGATTTCTAAATCATTTGTATTATTTTTCATGTATTGTTTGAATAAGTCTGTTATGCTAAAGACATTTTGGTAAATTTTATCAAGTTTTTGTTTTGTTTCCTCAGAATATTTAACTTGAATAATTGTATGGCCTTGGACCATAATATCTTCATTCACATCAATATCTGCGCCAATAATTGCCTCTGACCATTTCGCGATTCCATAATATTTTTTTATGAGTTTGTCGAAAGAAGAATTCCCTTGACAAATAACATGCGGTTTTGAAATAGCTCCAACACTTTTGCATAATTCAAAATCCTTGAAACTGAATTTTAAAGGCCAGAAGAGATGCCTAGTCATAGCATAAACTTCAGTGTATTTTGGGCCGGCTAGTTTAGTGGAATTAAACATATTTCCTAAAGCTAATGGAAAATCAGTATAATTATTGAATTTTAAAGTTTTTTCTTCATTAATAATTTGTTCATTTTCTTCATATGACAAATTAAGGCTATCAAAATAGTTTTTCGATTTTCCAATCCATTCTTTTGATAATTGGTATTTTTTATCAATTGATTGTATTGCTCCGTGGGATTCTAGTTCTTGGATGTTTTTGTGGGTTGCTTGATAAGTTGTGTTCAATCCTTGTTCTCTGATTAATGAGTTGTGTATTTCCTTTGCAGAAAGAGGCCACCTATTACCAAGAGTATGAATAATCAGTTCTTTTGTTGACTTAGTTTTGGGATCTAATGAAAGGAGTTCAATTTGGTTCACTTTGTTTTCACCCTGAATTCTTTGAGCGTGTTTCTTCTTATTTCTTCGGCTATTTTTGGGTTGTGGATTACAAGGATTTTGTGTTTGAATTGTGTTTCGAATAGTGTGTTGAATATTTCTGAAATGTTCAGGTTTGTGAGACTTTTTGTCGCCTTGGAAAATTGGTCGTAAAGCTTTTTTCCCTTATAGTCAAAGTAGACATAAGCTATAAAATCGCCTTGAACAAGCGTGTCGGGCGTAAATGGTAGTTCTTTCCCGGTCTTTACTTTTGTTCCATGCTTTTCAAAGGCTTTTATGGCCATCTTGTCAAGGGGAGTGTTGGATGCAGCCAGAATGTATGATTTTGTTGTTGTGAGGAATTCTTTTAAGCGCCTGAACTGGTTGTTTGACAGGGCTAATGTCGGCCATATGTGGTAAGTAAGGCTAGTATATGGGTCTTTATTTGGGTTTGGGAGAGTGCTGAATTCAAATAATACGAACTCCGCTATTTCAATGAATGTGTCAAACTCAAAGTACAATATTTTTTTCTCCCGCAGTTCCTCTGCATTTAAGGTTTTTGCTGTTTTTTCAATATTTTCCAGATGTTTTTTTGTATTCGCAATCCAGTTTATTTCAATGGTGTATTGGTGATTGTATTCTTTGAGTATTCCTGTTATTTGCATTTCTTTAAGCATTTTATGAACTGCTTGGTAAGATGAATTGTTAGCATACTGGCTTTTCAGTTCCGAATGAATCTGCTTGGCGCTGAGAGATTGCCTTTCGCCCAAAAGGCTGAGAATGTTGCTCTTGGTTGAGGTCTTGCCATTGCGTTTTTCCAACAGTAACTCGTTAATCATTTCGCCGCCTCCCATGCTGTTTTGATTTCTTTTTTGAGGTGATTTGCAAGTTCACGGTCTTTGGTTATGATGATTTTTATTGTTCCTTTTTCTTCAAACATTTGTTCAGGGTAGTTTTTTGTGAAAGCATCTATAGAATCTTTAACTTCGGTTGTAGCTTTTTTTACCATTGATTTTATTTTCTCTGGAAAATAAATCTGATAAACTCTGTTGTCACTTACAACTATGTCGCAATTGCTCTCATAGTCAACTCCTAGTTTGACTTTATGTCCGATAGTTTTGTATGCCATAGAGGTAAACTTATCGACAAGCGTATTTCCTTTACATGCCATAATGCATTTTGTTTCTCCTGTTTTTTTGAACCAGTAATACTCATCTTTTTGCAAGGTAAAAATCCACCACATATGATTATGAAATGAAACTGGATCTTTATAGGTTTTATTGTCAACTTCATCAGCAAATAACTCAAGCAATGTTCTTCCAAATTCGTGATAAGACTTGCAGTTTATAACTCTGATTTTCTTTTCCCCTTCGTTATTTTTTGTGATTCTTTCTTCAAGATCATCAAGCATTCTTTTGCTGTTTTTAACCCAATCTAGTTTTATAGAATATTTGTTGTCTATTTTGCCAACCATGCCTTCATTTTCAAGTTCAATAGTTGTCTTATGGATTGCTTGATAAGAAATATCGCTTGTAAATTCCTTGTGGATTTTGTTAAAAATTTCTTTAGCACTTAATGGCCATTCATTGCCAAGTATGTGCATAATCTGATCCTTTGTTGTTTTTGATTTAGTGCCTAAACCTAAAGGGTTTATTGTGATATTCATTTTTTCACCTTTGATTCTTCATAAAGTTCTTTTGCTTCTTCAAGTAATGTGTCTGCAAGTTCTTTGTTTTTGAAGATTGTTACTTTTATTTCGCTTTTTCTTGTTCCAAATTCAAAGAGTTTCTGTATGTCAAAATCTTTTTCGCTTTTGGTTTCGGAATAAATGTTTTCCATTTCCTCTGAAAGTTCTTTTGGGAAGTACACCTGCATTATTTTGTTTCCTTCTGTGAAAGTGTCTATTTTTGCAGAGTAATCTTTTCCAACAACGATTTTTTTGCCAAGTTTTTCAACGTAATCCATTGTCATTTTATCAAGAAAAGTATCGCATGTGCATATGTTGTAATGGTTCCTGCTTGAGAAGAGCTTTTTCATTTTTTCATGCTCTTCCTGTGATGCTCCAGTCAAAGGATATGCGTGATGCCAGAAACATACGCATTCAACTGTTTTATCTGAAAAGTCCTCCGAGAAAAAATCATTAATCAAAAATTTTCCCATTTCAATGTAAGAATTAAACTTGAGAAGAACCACGCCGTTCTGGGATTTTTCTTTCAGGTTGTTTTCCATGGTTTTGCTCATGGAAGAAAGTTTTTTCACCCATGCAAAACTGACTTTGAACTTGTTGTTCTCTTTCTCAAGAACCTCTGTATCCTCAAGTTCCTTCAATGCCTTGAAAATTGCCTGGTAGCTGCCAGAGAATGAGTGGTGTTTAACCATTTGGTTGTGAATTTCCTTTATGCTCAGCGGCCAGTTCTCTGAGAGAATTTGTATTATTTGGTTTTTAGTGCTTTTCTCGGCCAGTAAACCGAGACTGCTGGTCCCCGCCATCTAAATATACTTATGTAGAACAAAATGGTTATAAATCAACTTTTTGGTTGATTTTTTGCTCGGCAAGGCGGTTTACAAACATTTAAATATGTATAATTATGTTTAATTATACAAGTGGTTTTTGATGACTGAGATAACTGTTATTACCAGAAAGTGGGGCAACAGCATCGGGGTTTCTTTTTCAAGCGATTTTGTGAAGGAGAAGAATATTGGCCCCAACCAGAAGCTGAGGATTGAGGTTAAGGATGAGGTGAAAAGACCGTTGCCCACGGTATTCGGTTCCCTCAGAGGATGGAAACTTGATGCTCAGAAACTCAAGAACAGGTTGAGAGAGGAAAGTGAGTGGTGAATGTATTTTTTCGACACTTACGCACTTATTGAACTCGTGAAGGGCAATCCAGTCTATGCAGATTACGCGGGCAAACCCATTTACACAAGCATCTTCAATTTGTACGAGTTCTTTTACTCTGTTTTGGCGGAGTTCGGCGAGAAAAAGGCTAGGAAGGAAACACAGAGCCTCAATGCCAATATTATTTCTTTGAATCTGAAGGACATTGCACAGGCTTCAAAATTCAGGTTTGAAAACAGGAAGAAAAAGCTTTCTTATGCTGGTGCACTAGGCTATGTACTGGCAAAAAGCAGGGATTTGGTATTTTTGACAGGCGACATGCAGTTCGAGAAAATGAAGAATGTGGAATACGTGAAATAAAACTTTCGCCAAAAAACTTTTTGGTTGATTCTTGCGGTTTTTACGGCCTTTTTTTGCCTTTGAACCTTTTATCGTATTTTTTGTGTGTTTCTATTATAAGGATAAAACAAAATATTTCTATTTCGTGCCTTCTGATTGTGTAGAGCATCCTCCAGAATTTGGCCAGCCTGATTTTGAACAGGTTGTCCACATCCATGTCTTTAGGAATGTCCTTTTTCTTAACCACTTCTCCGTAAAGTGGGTCCTGTTTGAGTAGTTCCAGTTTTTCGTCTATTGATTTTAGGAGTGTCTGATTTTCAGAGCCCTTTATGCCTTTTGCTTTTTCCACTTTAACTATTTCTTTCAATTTTTCGTATTCTTCTCTGGCCTGGTCAATTAGCCTTATTCTTGCTTTCACGCCTCGACACTTTCCTCTAAAAGTTTTCTCATTTTCTGAGGGGGCGTATACGTCCAGATTATTCCTTTTTTGGAGTCCAAAACCATTCCTCTTTGCCCCATGTATTCTATTATAATGTTGAGCGTGGGACGCATTATTTTGTTGTCCGACCTTTTGATTATTTCATATCTGCTTAAAGGCTCTCTGGCCTTTTTGAGTATTCCCTCAATCATGAGAACTGTTTTAAGTGTTGGATAATGCATAACCTGATTTGTTCTTGAAACCACAAAATCACCATATAAACTTATTACGTAATAAACTTATATTCTAATGTGTTTTAAATCTTTCCTTTTGGTTTTAGGGGGCGTGGTTCAGCACTATTTGCACGTCCACTGCGGTTATGACTCCGTCCCCGTCCACGTCAGAGCATGGATTTGAAGCGTAAGGCTCTATTCCAAGGGCTGCTTTTGTAATGTAATCCACATCCGCGGAATCAACTATCAGGTCATTGTTAATGTCCCCGAGTACAGAACTGCAAATTGACTCGTTGGAGCAAACGCTACTGGTTTTCCCCGGATTGGTGCATGAATCCTCTGTTTTTGGGTTTGAATCATCACAATCCGCATCTGTGAGGCAGGCAATTGTTTCATGCAAGCAAGATGCATGAGCGGTTCCGCCTTCAGCACATGAATCCAATGTATAATCATTGCTGTCTGCACAGTCAATGTCGTTCATGCAGGCTATTTTCTGGTGCAGGCACTGGGAAGACACTAGTCCGGGGTTTTCACAGTAATCAATCGTGTACTCGCTGGAATCAGCACAGTCCGCATTGCTTATGCATGCTATTGCCTCGTAGGAGCAGGTCGCATTCCTGCTTCCGGGTTCGATACATGAGTCATGTGAATAGGGGTCAGAGTCATCACAATCAAGGTCGCTGAAACAGGCAATGTCATAATAATTGCATAAAGATTCTGTTGTTCCCGGATTTGTGCAGGTATCTTCAGTTGCCGGGTTATTGTCGTTGCAGTCTGTGTTTGTGAAGCAAGCTATTTGAGAATACTGGCAGGATGAATTAACCGTGCCCGGATTTGCACAAGTGTCTTTTGTGTAATTGTTTCCATCATTGCAGTCTGTGTTGGTGTTGCAGGCAAATATTTCGTTCTGGCATACTGATTCAGGCGTGCCAGGGTTTATGCAGGAATCTATTGTGAAATCGTTGGCATCATTACATTCGTTGTCATTGAAGCAGATTATTGTTTTGTTTTCGCAGTAAGAGTCAGGTGTTACAGGGTTAATACAATTGTCCTGTGTGTAATTGTCTGCGTCGTCACAGTCAGTGTTGTTAAGGCAGGTGATTTGCTGATAACTGCATTGTGATTCTGGTGTTCCGGGTTCTAGGCAGATATCTTCGGTATAATCGTTTGAGTCATCACAATCGGTATTAGTATAACAGGCAACAGGAAGAGGAGTTATCAAAATAATCCATGTTTGTTCATTGGATAATTTCCCGTCAGATAAAACCACTTTTACATCAAACTGGCCTGTTGTTCCGACAGAAGATGTAAAAGTGTAATTGTTCCCTGTTCCTGATTCAACACCATCCACAAACCACGTGTAGATTAAGTTATCTCCGTCAATATCTGTTCCTGTTGCGTTAAAATCCTGGTTTTCTCCTTCGGTTATTGAAGGATTAGTTTCAGGGATAAATTCAGTTATTTCAGGTGCTGAATTAATGTGCTCTATATTTAATGTAAAATTTTGGGTTGTTTCAAGCAAACCATCAGAAACAGTTATTGTAATAATGTGAGTTCCCGCAACAATTTTTGTCGGAGTAAATGAAATTAATCCTGTGTTTATATTAATATCAAACAATTCTGTATCATCAGAAAAAGTTAGTTGGTCTTCTTCAAAATCAGTTGCATTAATCTGTAAGCTGAAAGGTTCGTTTGTAATAGTAAACTGTTCCCCTATTGTGTCAATAATTGGAGGATTATTTGTGTGCACATCAAACTCGTAACCTATTTGTGAAACTTCTATTATTCCTCCTGAAGCAGTAATGAATTTTACCGGCACGAGTACATTGTTGTCTTCGGACGGCAAAGTTCCAAGGTAAGTGTTTATTGCATCAGTAATATCAAGTTCCTGATTAAATCCATTTGTTTGTGTGAAATTGAAAATTTCAGTGTCGCCAACTATTATTCTGGGGTTGTCCGGCATTCCGACATTACTGATACAAATTTCAGTAGAATATATTCTCGGGGTTTTTCCTTCGTGTGCTGTATTCAACACTGCTTTCCAGTTGAACTTGTCCCCTATTTGATTGATTGGAATTTCTATTGTTTGTCCTTTGGATATTGACTGCCAGTTTATTCCATCAGGAGTAATATAATAATCAATGTTCTGCCCCTGTAGATTTTCATTTGCTGAAAAAGAAATTGTTTTTGTTTTGAATGGGATTTCTCCAAGGTAAAGTTCTTTTCCTGTCTTAAATTGTTGCATGTATATTTTGTGTGCAGCCTGCATATTACCTATTCCTCCAAAATGCCCCATGATATTACTGTAACTTTGGTTGTTTACATTGAAGTTTATGGTTTGTTCTGTTGGTTCCCATGTACAAAAATCAGGAATTTTGTTATCACTCATTGGTTGTTTGAAACTGCTTCCAAACCATCCGCCTTGTACTTGACATTGGGATTTTAAATTATCTGTATAAGTCCATGGAGCTCCGCTACTGCATGCTGTGCTCATTTCAAATAACCATTCAGTATTATTGCAGTAAGCATTGATTTGTATTGCACTAGCTATTCCTCTGTGTTGCGGGGTAAAGTGGAAGGCTCCAAATCCTACTTGATCGGATGTTACGGTCATTTCAGTGGATAAGAACTGCGGTCCAAGTGGAAGCCCTATAAACTTTTGGTTCCCGTCCGCAAAAATGTATTTTTGCGTTGTAGACTTTGTCTGGTCGAATGTATTATATGCATTATAACATTGGGTTGTTTTTGTATCTCCTCTGATTTTTAAGTAGGCGTTTTGTACTATTGCTTTTCTTGGGATTTCTGTGTGAAGTGTCTGTTCTCCTGCTGTTTCAAATTTTAGCAATGCTTTATTTTCATTAGTGTCAAATGTTTCCTTGAAATCACATGAACCATAAGTTCGATTAACGTCCTGTGTTGAACAGTAAGCATAATAGGTTCCTGAATTTACACAAACAGGATTTATTTCTCTTGAAAATAAAACATTATTTTCACAAACCCTTGGTTCAACACTGACAACATTTCCGCAGTCAAAATCAACAAAGCACTCTATTTTTGGAGCGCCTATTTCTATTGTAATATTTTTTTCTGTGTTTGTAATTCCATCATCAGCGGTTATGGTAATAATGTGTATTCCTTCATCCGCTTCTGTTGTCTGCCATTCTCTGCTTGTTGAAAACGGTTCACTGATTGTTGTTTCGAGGAAATCGTTGTCCGCATCCAGAATGGTGTAGTCCAGTGTTATTGTGTCATACGCATCTGCATAAATGTATGATGGTGCAATTATCTGTGGCGGATTGTTTCCTGAAAAAGAAATTTTTGATATTTTTGACTTGTTTTCATAACTTGTTTCCAATAATAATTCGTAGTTTGCGTTGTAATCGTCAAATCCTTCAAGAGTTATTTCTTGTTTTGAATTTCCTTTCGGAATGCTTTTGTCGAATTCATCATCGCTCAAGAATTCATTATCTTTCAATAAAATGTATTTTGACCCTGCTTCGAGGGTTTTTCCTTTGTTCTCAAAGTTTGCGTTTATGACTGTTGTTCCGCGTGCGGATTCATCAAAATCTCTTACTATTTCTTTTATTATTAGGTATGATTTTGCAGTATAGTTTGTTTTGTATCCGTTATCTTCTTGCGGATTGTTTTTGGCTATTTGTTCTGAAAATATTGTTATTTGATTTCCTGAACTTCTGTCGCCATCAATTAGTTTTATGTAGCTGTAGTTGCTTCCTGAAACGTTTCTTGAACTGTAATTAAAACCAGCTTCTGATTTCGAATAAATGTAAAAACCCAGGTTTTCCTTGTTCCAGTTTGTCAGAGTTGCATAACTCCACGGTTCTTCGTTTTTTCTCCATCTTATTTTGTTGTCGTCTACTTTTTCAAGTTCGATTGTATAGCCCATAGGGGTGAGGTAATGGGTATATCCTCCGTTGTATGATTCATATAATTCCTGGTATGAATCTGGGTGAATAATCAGTTTTATTGGAAGGTCGTTTATTGAGAATCTTTTTTCCGGCAGGCTTACAAATGAAAATGATGCTCCGCTGCTTTGGTCATAAGTGGTTTCTCCTGTAGCCCGTGCTTCAGTATTTATATACATTCCTCCTTCCCCTATACCAAAGTTTCCTTGTCCGGGTGTGCTCCCTGCCGAATTTGACAGATATGTCTCAACGTCCCATGTATCTCTTATATGGTCTGGAAACGGCGTGTAAAAATATTCTTTCGACCCATCAAATTCCAAATCAACTTTCAATATCTCCGCGTTCACTTTAAAATTTGTCCTAGTTTTTTCTTCCCCATTTTCCTCAAACTCAACTTCATAATCGTAAAACCCTTCTTCTTTTCCGATTTGGAATGAAAGCAATTCTATTTTTTGGGAGCCGCCCTCAAGGCTTATTTGTTGTTCAACTATTGTGTTGTTGTCTTTTATTCTGAGTGTTCCGCTTACATGGTTTGGCGTGATGTTTTCAATCAATATTTTTGGCTGTATCCAGTCGTTTGGAAAGTATTCTGTTTCAGTTTTAACTTCTTTTATTAAAATTGGCGAATAAGGAGTATAATCAACTCCGATTTCGATATTTCGATATAATTTGAATATTCCCTGTGAACAATCAACTATTTCTATTGGGTTGATTTGTATTACAATTTTTTCTTTATCTTCTGTGTAGAGTTGTGAGAACTCTGCTTTTGATTCTTTTGTGTTTTGCACGCAGGTTCTTTTCACAAGGCCGTTGTCCCATTCCGGAATATTTGCTGTTATTGTAACAGGATTTGATTTGGAGGTTACATTCACTTCCCTTATTATTGTTCCAAGCGGGAATTCTATTTCTGTTGTTGCATAAGGAAGAATTTCTTTTGCAATTGAAAGTTCTTGTATCGTTCCGTTAATATCTATTATTTCAAATCCATTTTCCTCTTCAATCGTATAATCAGAGAAGTCCATTAGTATTTGTTTTGCGTAAATTGTTTCTGTTCCCTGTGCCTTGAATCCAAGGGATTGGGCAAACGGGAACACATTGTATTCCGCGAGGTTTCCGCATACTTTTTCAAGTTCTTTTTGGGTCAAAGTTGTTCCTGTAATATCCAAATAGGGTGCTCCGTAAAGCGAATAATCGCTTATTATTGCCTGTTGCCCTCCTGTTCCGAATTCCCTTAAATTGTTTCTTGCGTTTCTGAACCTGTCCCCAAGAGTTGAGAATTTGTAGTACTGGTTTGTGCCAAAATTACTGTCATTCAATGCTAAAGAACAAACAATCGATTTTAAGAGCGTTGAGTTTGCTTTTCCGTTTGTTGCTATTAAAGCCCCTGCTTTTCCGCTTAGTTGTGAGGAAAAACTCTGATTTTTTCCCATTGTGGGCAGATAAGTTCCTGCGTAATCTATATCTGTTATTACAAGATTTCCTCCTGAGATTGTTTCATCTAGCTGTATTTCTTCCAGATATTTGCTTCTGGTTTGAATTTTGCTGTTTTCTATTTTTCCGCCTGTCTGCACTATGAGCATTTTGTCTGCCGGAATGTTTTCTATTTCACTGAATCTCCAGTTGCTTGTTGCTTGTGCGTTTGCCCCGTATGTTTTTTCTAGTACGCTTCTTATTTGTTCTTCTGTGCTTTGCAATGCTATTGGTTTTGAAAACAATGGCAATCCTAAGGATTTATCAGTGTAATAGTTTGCTCCGTTGATGCCAATTTCTGTGTATTCAAGTGCATCTTCTATTTCTTTCATCGAGTCTCCCTGAATCCTTCCAACAGCCGCGGTTTCAAAATCCATTGGCAAAGCCATTGTTATTGAAGAAATCATCAGCGCGAAAAGCGCAACCAAAATTGTTTTTTGTGTATTCAAGGTCCCACCTCAGATTTTAAAAATTATTTATTGTAATCCTCCTTTGGTAGTTTTATAACGTAAGTTTTTGCTGCCTTGTCGTGTATGCCTTGTTTTTTTGAGTCAAAAATTATCCATAAGTGCACAAACTTGAACACAACCAAGAAAAATTCCTCTATTATCCATCGCACTGTGGCATCTTTCCAACTCAGTTTTTTTCCGTTGGTCTTAACAACTTTCAAGTTCATCCACTTCTTGCCGTAAGTTTGTCCTGTTTTTTTGTAAAAATAAATAAAATACGCTTGAGTAAAAATCAGCCAAAGAATGACTACTATTGGCCATATGATTTCCCAAACATTTTCCGCTATTTCACCTATTTCTGGGTTGATGTTTTGTAATCCATTAACTATTCCTGCAAATGAGATTCCTAAAATGAAAAGTACTCCAAATACAATAATAAAATCCAGAGCAAGGGCAACTAGCCTTTCCAGAAACCCGCCGTATTTGGCTTGGGGTGTTTTTCCATTATTTTCATTCATTATTCTTCACACGCCTCAATTTCTTCAACAGTTATTCCATTATTTCCTTCAAGAATTTCTTTTTTCATTTTTTCACATCCTTTAAACCAGGAACATTTTTTGCTTCGAGGACTTCAATATCAACTAAGTATGCGCCTGCTCTCCAATCATCACCATAAGGTGTACTAGCAGTTTCAATCCTCAATACATCTAAATCTTTGTTAATTGCAATTCTTCCAGTAATCTTCTGAGTATCGCCTTTGAATCTTTTAACATACTCTTTTGCAGTGATTTTTTGAGTTGTGCCAAAGTCTATGTATTCATTTTCATTCAATACTTTATTTTGTATAAAATGTAATTTTATAGGAATAATCTTGAAGCTCTTCTTCGTCCTTACATTAGTAAGGCTTTTTGAGAAGCGTTCTCCAGAGGGTGGTGGAGCATACTCGTATAATTCAATGTCATTGAAATACTGAATTTTTCCAGTTAGTTTTATTTTGTACCGAGAGATTAAATTCATAAAACCTGATACGTTTCCATCTTTATCTATTTCAATTTTGAATTCTTTCAGAACTTTATGCTTTCCTAATGAAATGGTCATATTTATTACCTCCAGAAAACTTCCTTTGTAATTGTATCATATACTTTTATTTTAGATGTCCCTGGCATCTGGGGTAGTGCTTCTTGGATTGTAGACTCAATTTGGGTCTTTGTTAATTTTGTTCCCTTCTCTAGTTCAATCACTTGAATCCCTCCAGTGCCTAATGATTCAAATTTATTTTTTCTACTATCACTTAATAATTTCCCATATAAATTTTGTTCCGAAATTAACTCCCCTTCCATTTTTGTAGAATCAATCCAATAATCTTTTCCTCCTACTTTAATAAAATTGTCTGCATCTTTTCCGTCAGGTAAAAGCTTTTTAACTTCTACATTTTTTAATGTACCATCTGGATTAAGTTCTATTGCTTGTTTAACTAAGCTATCGTCAAATTCTCCACTTTTCTTCATTGCAATCATTATTGCATCGCCTTGTTCATCAGGGGATAGTTCAATATATTTGTGTAATCCTTTCTTTTCAACAGCACTCCAACTTTCTGCTCCAAGCCCTTTTACTGCTCTTCCTAGTGATTCAATATTTCTGAGTGGCATGTCTCCAAAGTCAGTTAGCATTTTGAGTGTTGTTTCTAGTGTTGGTTTGCCTTGGCTTGTGAGGTGTATGAATGTTTTGGTTGATTCTACTGCGTCATCTGTTCTTTTTGCAATAAACTCTGCTGCGGTTCCGAGTAGATGTGGTGATTCTTCTATTGTTTTTAGTGCGGGTTTGAGTATTGGTTTTGGCACTAGTTTGCTTGCTTTTTTAAGTGAGACTTTGAATAGTGCCAGTCCGAAATCTACTCCTTCTCCTGGCACAAAGGACGCTCCAACGCTTAGGACTGCTGCTCCGTATGATGCTATGTCATAACCTGTTGCGACATGTATTATGCCACATACAAAGTGGTCTACTTCTGTTAGTGTAGATCCCTCTGTAATGTATTGCCAGACACACCTTCCTGAGTCAACTGCATCAGGAGCTAATTCAACTATTGGAATAACATTGCAGGTGATGTTTGTTGCGAATTCTGTTGCGTCCAAATCCTCGTCCAATCCAATGCATGCGGCCACGAAGTCGCCGAAGTTGTAGGCGTAGAATCTTTTGTCAACAATGTCCTGCCCTAATCTGTAAAGTGCGTCTTCTGGCATGGAGAGGCTTTCCTGTTTGATTATGAATGCGTATGATTTTTGCATTAGTATTGCATCGCCCCAGACATTTCTTCTAACCGAATAGTTTGCCATGCCTGTGTCGAAGAAGCGTTCGCAGCCAAGTGCATTGTTGTTCTCAAGCGTTCCAATCAAAATCAATGTTTTTCCAGCAAGTTTGTTGTTCAAAAATCCGGGTTCACAGGTTATTTCTGAAGATAAATATTCGTCTATGCTGTTTACATTGTAGTTTGCTTGTATTTCTGTTTTGAGTGTGTTGATAATTGTTCTCAGTTTAGAGCCTTGCACAATATTATTCGGAATAACAAGTGCTACTCTCCGTTCCTCAAAAGTATTATCTGTTTCTCCAAATGAAGCGGTTGAATAAGTTGAGTATGCAATATCAGTAAAAATAGCAGGCGCTTCTTCGTTTCCAGCAATTGGAATCCTCGCTTGTGGCACAACATAATCATCTCCCACAATGAGTACGTGTTTGCAGTATTCGATTGGGCATCTTCCTTTGATGAAGCTGGAGATTTTTTGAACATAAGCATTAACTGTTCCTGTTGTTGGGTTTGAAAGTGTTTCTTTATAAGTACTCCAAACAGTAAAAGGAGAGCTACCAACCTCGTCCCTGTATTCACTTAAATCGTAAACCACTCCCTGGTTTTTGGAGGCTTTTAAATAAAGGGTTTGCATTAAAGCAGCAACCCTGGCTGGTTCCTCATAGCGTTGTTCGAGTTTTGAAGAATCGGTTACAATGATGGTTTGTGGTAATGACACGTTGATTGTTCTTGATGAAAAAGAATCAGGGGTGTTTACTTTGAAGTAAAAAGGTTTTTTTGGTGCTGAAGAACTGATTGTGAAATCACAATAATTGTTTCCGGGGGTTAGTGTTTTTGAGGTAAATGCAGTGCATTCAGTTCCTTCGAAAACTGATTCATCATACTCAAGGCTTACTGTTAAATCACTTGCCTGCCTGTTCACAAGATTAATTTGCAATTTATCTCCTCGTTGTTTGTAAACAGGCAATCCCAGAGGAGATTCCTCAATTTCTATTGCAAACTGCTTCTGAGAACTGTCACAATAAGCAAGCCCTGAACCATTATCAACACAAATCCCTATTCCGCAGGATTCAAACTTAACCTTGTTTGAAAATGTTTCCCCGTCAAAATAACATGTTTCAACATTGCCTGTATTTGAATTGCAAGTGCTTTTTCCAAGCTCAGCATCAGTGCAGGAATCATCTCCCGGATTAATACAGGCAGCATCCATGCACTCCTGATTTGGTGAACAAATGTTTTTCACAGGTGTTTCTGTTGTTGTTTCACATGAACTCTGAACAGTTCCTTCGTTTAAGCAGGTTCTTGTTATTCTTTCCTGCATTACATTGCCATCAACTGCAGAACAATAAGGAGTATTTGTCCAGCCAGAATAACCGCAATCAGAATCATCATAACAGGTCACTGGATCAGGGTCACAGGTTCCTGTTTCCGCATTGCATATTTTATCCTCACAATCCTCTATTTTGGTTCCTTCATCAGAATCTATTGCTCCGGCACAATCACTTGAGTTTCCTGAACAGTACTGCTGGTCTGTAACAAGATAAACAGTTTTCCGTTTTGGCGAAGTGTTTGTTCCGCCCCTGCACTGGAAGAAAGTTCCTGTATTATTATTGCAAATGCTTGTGCTTGGCTTGAAAGTATTATAATTAAGGTTACAGCAAACCCCGGAAGCACATCCTTCTATTACTGTAAAAACATTGCTCTGTAAATACTCATTTTCAAACGGAGGAACTACACAAGAATAACTTGAGGAAGAATGACATGCACCGTCATACAATTGTCCTGTGCATGAATCCCATGAGAATGCAGTTACATCATAATTCCCAATTGGTGCATCCGTTGGAACAATATAATCAAAGTAAACATCTTTCCCAACTGTTGACGGCTGCCAGTATTCCTGCGGGGCAGTATCACATGAATAAGAGTTGTTTTTTATGATTAAATTCCCGTGGTAAAAATCAGAATCAAATGCAATCGGGTTATTGTATTTTGCAATTAAGGTTATTGCTTTACCTTTTCCTATTTCCCCGTCAAGGTTTGTTCCTTCTGCCCTGACCTGAACAGGCCTTGAGATTTCTATTAAAAATTCTTTTTCTGGGTCAAAGCTTGTTGTTCCTTCAACAATCTCTAATTCTATTTGATGCGACAAAATGTAATCATTAATTGCTAAGAGGAGTTCTGCTGAATGTTTTCCTAATCCGAGTTGTTGTTGGTCAGCTGTGATAAATAAGTAAGACTCTGAATCAATGATGATTTCTTGTGGGTAAGAAACATGAAGCCATTCTTCAGTTATGTGGTCCCTTATTCTTGCTGTTTCTCCAGTGCTGTTAAAGAGCCTTATTTTTGCCTCGAACTTTTCATCATCCAGGCCGATTGTTACTATAGTAGGGTTTCTGGTTAGGGTTATTGTTTTTGGGTTAACCAAATCAATTTCCGCAAGAGCTTTATTGGCGTCTATTAAACCAAACCCGTAAAGGTCATCTTTTCCTTTGACCCCTAAATCCAATGCACTTTTTGCCATTATGTTCCTTATTTCTCCAGGAGAAAGCAATGGGTTTTTTTCAAGCAATAATGCCGCTGTTCCTGATGCGAACGCAGCGCTCATTGATGTTCCGCTTTGTGTATTTGTTGAATCAAACAACCATGAACTTGTAATATTTTCTCCTGGTGCAACAAGATCCGGTTTTGCTCCATAATTTTGGATGTATCCTCTTGAAGAAAAACCTGAGTGTTTGTTTTGTTCATCCACAGAGCCTATTGTAAGCGCATATTTTGAACTCCCTGGAAAAGTTAAACCAGTATACCCTTGGCATGAAGTGCTTGGTTGTTCATAACCACAGTTGCCGGAAGAAGTTACAATAAGAACGCCCATTGCTTCCGCTTCCATTATTGCTGTTTCGAGCGGTGAATTTTCAAAATCCCCTATTGCGCCGAAGCTCATATTGATTATGCGTGCTCCGTCGTTTGTTGAAATGTCATTATCCGGATTTAGAGCAAAATTTATCGCCGCTATTATTGAGGAAATGCTTCCTGAACCATTGCTGTTTAGTGCTTTTGCATTTATTATTTTTGCATCAGGAGCAACTCCATTATAGTGTCCTCCATTACTCGTATTTCCGGATATTATTCCTGCTATGTGGGTTCCGTGACCGTGACCATCATCAGGGTTTCCTTCATCAGTGAAATCTGCTTTCGCGGAAATTTTCCCCGTGAGCATTGGGTTTGAATCATCAACCCCTGTATCAATTATCGCCACTCTAATGTTTCTTCCTGTAAAGCCAAGTTCTCTTGCATTTTGTGCTTTTACCTGAGGAATCGATTCGGTTAGAAGAATTTTTACTTTTTCATCCTTCACTATTCTTTTGGTTTCTGGAGCTGTTGCTAATTCAAATGCTTTATTTTCCGGCAGTTCAGCTACTACTATGTTTCCAATGTTTGCTGCAAATTTCACGGTTCCTCCGAGTGCTTTTATGTTGGCTGCTGTTTGAAGCAACTCTTCTTCACTTTGTGATTCTACTATTAATTGAGTTACGTTTGTGTTAGCTTCTGAGATTCCTGCTTTTACTTTGCCTGCGTTGTTTTGGGGTGACTTTGCTTGACTTAAAGACGGTGAAAGATTTCCTGTTTGGGCATCTGATGTGTCCACAAATGTTTGTGTACAGCCTATACAATTCTGTTCTATTTTTTCAAGTTTTTTCTGTAAAAATAATCCTAGTTTGCTTTTTCCTTTTCCGAAGAATTTTTCCTCCTCAGGAATTGGTTTTTTGGGTTCTTCCTGAACTGGCGGGTTAGGATTATTTGGTTCTTCATTTGGCGGTTCAGATTGAGGGTCTCCTCCAGAGGCGGAATTACTTGGTGAAGCATTATCTGATCCACCAGATCCCCCTCCGCCCCCTCCTCCTCCGCAGGCTTTTTTCCAGTCCCTGCCGAGTTTCTGTGTGGTGAGTCTCATGTTGTAGCATTTTTCTGCTTTTGCTTTCAAAAAAGGATTCAGGTCATCAATGCATTTGCCGTACATCTGTCTCATTTCGGGGCAAGTTAGATTATTTGTTTTCTGTTGTGTTTGTCCTGTAACCGAATTTATAATTCTGTTTAAAGTGTTTGTCGATTTTTCTGTTTTAGGTATTTCGTAATTGTTCTCTTGATTTGAAATTTCTCTTGGTATTGCGTATTCCTCTTGGGAAAGATTTTCCTGTTGATCTGAATCTGCTGTGGGCAGGATTGTGAATCCAGTTATCTGTTCTATTGCAAAGCTTCCTATAAACAAGGTAACCAGTAACCCCAGTACTGCCAGAAGGCTGAGGGTTGTTATTAACCAGAATTTTTGCTTTTTTGTTCTGCCCGCTAGTTTTTTCAAGTTCATTGGTTTCCCCACCAAAGTGAAATAATCCTGTTTCGAGTACTTATATACCTGCGGTTGATTGGGAATCAACTAAATGGTTGATTTTTTTATTTCACAAATTCTACATTTAGCAAACCGTAGAATTGTTTGTCGCCTGTGAGGAACTTTATTCCTAATTCTTTAGCCTGAATGTATCCTATGCAGTCGGTTATTGAGATTCTTTTTTCTGTTTTTATAGCGGAAATTCATTGCGTTTCTTATAATTTTAGAGTTGATTTGCATGGAAAACGGAGCATACTTATTAGTGTAAGTATACACTGTTTTTTTTCCTTGTGTTTTTAGGAGGCTGTAACAAAGTTCTGAAAGTATAAAATCATTAATGATTGGAGTTGCCGTGGTGAATTTTTTATAATTTGGATTTCCCTGCATAATTTCCATTATTGCATACGTATCAAATAGTAAAGTTTCCACAATAATCATAATTCAATATCCAAATCCCTGTCTGTTTCCTTGAGTATTTTTTCAACAGGTTTTTTGAATTTTAATGAACCAAATGTTTCTTTTAAGACATTTTTTTTCTTCATAATAGGTTTACTTGATTATTGTTGATAATTCTTTCCTTCCCTGTGACAACTGCAGCAGCAATGCGGCCAATCAAGGCAATTACAGTAAAAGCAAGCCATTTAATCACTCACGCAAACAGCCCTGATTTCTTCAGTTTCTTTTCTTATTAGTTCGGAAAGCATTTCTTCAAAGTTTTTGACAAAATAAAAACCGAATTTTTCAGAAACTATTTTTCTTTCAACAAGATCATTAATTTCTATTACTACTTCGCTTTCACTCAAACCTGTTTTTTTGGAAATATTATGTGCAGGTGCTGGTGTGTCGTTGTATAACTGTTTTAGTATTTTTGCCTGTTCTAAATTTATTTTGTTTTGAACTGCTAACTTGTATAATGTTGTTTCAATGATGTTCATCCTTAAACCCCCGTAAATGGATGGGCCCCCTCTTTTGACGGAGGGGGTAGCGAGCAGAGACCGTCAATTGACTTAATCAATCTGCAATCAGAATCTTAGCGCGAGTATTAATATACCTGCGGTTGATTAACAATCAACCAAATGGTTGATTATGAGAAAAGTAGTTTTCTAGTATATTTATTAATAAATTAAATTTATGCATTTTTATCAAATCTTTTTTTGGGTTTTCTTGTAGTTATACTATCATCCACAGTAACATCAAATCCTTCTCTAGCGCTTTCTGTTAGAGTACCTTTTTGTCTTTTTCTTCTTTTTCTTATTAATGGAGCTGCTGGTCGTGGTTGTCCTGCTATTTCTGCATATTTGCTTGTTTCACCAGTAGGTTCTACACGAGGGTTTTCTTCAATAATTTGGTTGTGGGTCTTTGCTCCAAAAAAATTAAATCTCCCTAAAATTTTTCCTATTCTTCTACCCATTTCATTCAACCACTAATTTATCATTTTTATTGAATCTTTAATGAAAAATGTGTTTCTGAAAAGAATGGGCAAAATACCTATTTAAACATGTTGTCAATCAATCTTTGCGATTCTTATGGTTAGATTAACAGTTAAAGGGGCGTGTCAGGAAGTTGGAAGAAGTGCTTTTTTAGTGGATGATGGTGACAAAATCCTGCTTGATTATGGGGTTAAATTAACGCCTCATGGCACTGAGTATCCTTTGCCAATAAAAACAAATTTAAATGCAGCAATAATTTCACACGCTCACTTGGACCATTCAGGAAATGTTCCTCACTTATTTCAGGAAACAAACTGTCTTGCTTACATGACTCCGCCAACACTTGACATTGCAAAGATTTTATGGTTTGACACTTTGAAAATCGCTGGTTTGGAAGGAATGGATGCTAATTTTTCAAGAGATGAAATCGCAAAAACAGAAAAATTCACTTTCCCTGTTGGTTACAACAAACCAATGGACATAACCGATAATACTTCAATGACTTTTTATGATGCCGGT
>JBDRLP010000061.1:0-2742 GCA_043812975.1 Candidatus Iainarchaeum sp.
CCAAGCGGAGAACAGAGAACAACCAATTTCCCAATGGTAATAAAGGATTACTGGTCATTGTTAGAGTCTGTTGAAAATATTGACCGGGAGTTCAATACTTTCGGAGACGGAAGACTGAATATTTGTGAGTGTCTGAACACTAACGCACTTGACTTTACGAAATACGGAGAAGTTGGAATAGGAGAAACTCTTTACACAAGAGAAAACGAAAACGGCAAATTATTCAAGCTTGCAGACAAAGGAGGCTGTGGTTCAGTAGACTTCCTGCATGACATAAGCCAGACAAGTATTCCTCTGAGTAATGGTTTGACTTTGAACATTTCTCCTGATGGAAAAGACCAGAGACACGAATTAGCAATAACTATAAACGGAACAGGAACTTATAATCCAAAAACAAGTGTTAGTGAAACCACAACCGGAAAAGTAACAAGGATTTCACCAGCAGGAACAGCATTGTGCAGTTTACCAATCAAACTTAATGTAAAGAAAACCGGTGAAGACGAACCAGGGCCTGGAGGAGATGGACCGAACATCGGAGAACAGAGCTTTGCATGCAAAGAAGGAGAAACAGGACTTGGAATTTACAAAAAGTATGGTTTGCAGCACATCCAGTACAAGTGGAATGCTAATTCAAGCGATCCTCTTGGAGTAAAAGAAGATGCATGTGATGCTTTGAGCATTAAAAGAGCTGTTGGCGGAGACCTTTCAACAGGAGACATGGAAAGACGGAATCTTGTTCCTGCAGATCTGGATAAAGCCCCATGGTTTTGTGATGCAGTGCAATCAACTATTGAGTTTTCAGAAAAAATGAAAAGGATTGAGGAACAGGTTGACAAAGATGTTGGACAGTGCAGTGAAGGAGCAGGATTTGATTGTGATAATAAAGAAAACATGAATTCGCTTGAAATGTTCAGGTATGTATTAACACAGAATGATGCAACAGGTTACTTTACTGATTCAAGTGATGCAGAATGCTCAATTATCGAGGTTCTTGAAAATATTGATGCTGAAGAACCACTATTAAGCGGAGTAAAATCAACTATTGATGGTTTACTTGGCAAGGAAAAAGTTCCTGATCTTGAAGACGAACGTTATGCAATAATTAACCAGACTAATACGGTTAATGCTGATTTATTATTGAAGCTTTTGAAGAATGAACAATTCAAAGGAATGGATATTGTAATGGAAATCAAGGACTGGAAATCAAGCAACGTGACTGCTGGAAACCTTAAAGATCCGACACATATTGGCGGAAAAGCACTTGGAGGAACATGTACAGATGATTATGTGATTCCTTTACAAGAGTTCTATGAGTTTGATAAACTTATTACAAACAAAGAAGCAGAGTGTAAAAATAAACCTTTGTGCAAAATAAATGACACAAATGAGTTACATGTTACTTTCTTACAGGAAATGCAGAAAGGTAAATGGAAGATTACTGTAAAGAATTCTGAAATGGGGGAAACCATTAAAGAACTTATTATGAAGAAAGGCAACTGGCCTGAGAGAGGAACTTATGATAATTTCTGGCAGTTTTACAAGAGAAATATTGTTCCGGAAATGTATTTGATGGAAGACCTGTATAGTGAAAAGTTCCTTGAAGCATATAATTCAAAGTATGAAGACTTGAAATTAGCATTTACAGCAAGCGGAAACTTACCATACCCTGGAGAGTATAATACTTCAATCCAAAAGTACTGGAAAGACAAAAAGGATGATCCAACTAATGTAGTTTTCAAACCAACCAAAACAATGGCACAAATTGATGAAGATATAAAAACCATTGAGAAAGAACCTGACACAGAATACAGAAACAATGTTCTGTTTAGTATTCCAATAGACGGTTCAATTAACTGGGGAACTGGTTTTAGTACCAGCGAAGCAAGGGAATTATACTTCAATTATAAGAACGAAACTGAACACGATAAAGGAATGGCTAAAAGTAATGCAAACAAAACATTTACTCAGAAAACAAGTTATTCCGACACAAAAGAAGGAAATATTATTTCAATGACTGAAAGTGCTTTTACATGGAGCCCTTCTGATCCAATAAAGCTTACTTCAACAGTAAGCAAGAATTCAGATAACAAAAACGCTGGGTTCATGTATAGATATAATAAAACAGGAAACTCAGGAACATCAGAATCATTAGTATGGAAAGTTACTGATGCACCTAGCGAATCAAATATTGATAAAGATAAAATTTTAGCTGATTCAAAACAACCATTGTCAGTTCTTTGTACAGGAACTGATCAGTACAATGGAATTGTAATTAATGATACATCAACCGGAACATTCAAATTCGGAACACTTATATTCCAGCCAGCAAGAACAGTTGGAGAATCATTCAGTATAATAGTCGGATGCATCAAAGATAGTGGCACAATTACTGCAGAGTATGTCGAGGAAACAGGAGCAACAAACTTAGGAAGCACAAGCAGCAATACAACATTGACTTTAACCAACGATACTTTGAGAACAAAGAACCAGACAAGATACAACCTCGCTAACCTTTATAACAGAATCAAGGCAAGTGAAGTCTGTTTCAAAACAAACACTACTCAGGCAGACTTACTCTGGAATGCAGATCAATTCTTGAAAAACGTGAGCTAATGTCAAAAGGCCTTACAATAATCCTGGGAATAATTTTCTATGTACTTGGAGCAATATCTGTAAACGTGTTTTTTGAAGAACTCAAAACAGAGTTCTTTTTTCACCCTGCAGTTGAACTGATAATAATTT
>JBDRLP010000062.1:0-4903 GCA_043812975.1 Candidatus Iainarchaeum sp.
TGGTTTTTCAAAAAAAGAAACTGGTTTTAAAAAAATATAAATACTTCTGCCGGAAATTCTTCTTGTTGCAAGTAATATTTCAAAACCAAGTAAATCGGAATTGTAGTATGTATTCTTTGGCGAAATCTTTTTGAGTTTGAATACTGGTTCTGTTAATCTGGATCAAAAATAGCCCGCTTGTGATTTTTAGGAATTAAGTATATTTTTATTTTTTTAGTTGTTTGTATTGATCAATGGGCTAATGGAGAACTTGGAGAAACCGAGGAAGAGAATGACACAATAATTCAGGAAAAAATTGAACTCTGGAAAAACAGTTGATTTTCGTTGAAAACTAACCTTTTCAATATACTTGACTTCAAGTCCGAAAAGAAAAAATAAAGGTTTTTTTAATCTTTCCTGAGGAAAATTAGTTCGTGAAAACATCTATAAAAAAAAGCATCTATAACAAAAGGATTCAGTTTTGGCCTTACTTCAGGGGTAATAACGACCCTTGGGTTGATGGTTGGTTTGACAGCAACAACCCAGTCGCAGGCTGTGGTCATTGGAGGAATCATAACCATTGCAATTGCAGATGCCCTTTCGGACGCTTTTGGCGTGCACATTTCTGAGGAATCTAACCCAGATAATTCCGATGAACAAGTGTGGTCCTCCACTAT
The DNA here is from genome assembly GCA_043812975.1 of Candidatus Iainarchaeum sp. GTDB lineage: Archaea > Iainarchaeota > Iainarchaeia > Iainarchaeales > Iainarchaeaceae > UBA493. Next base: position 657 of record JBDRLP010000062.1, read on the forward strand.
TTCAACTTTTGTGTTTAAACTTTTTTTCGCTTCAACATTCATTGTTCCAGTGTTAGTTTTTGAGTTGAAGGAAGCAGTTCTTGTTAGTATTATTTGGGGGCTATTTCTTTTGAGTGCGATTAGTGTCAAAATTGCAAAGGAACAGGATGAACCTATTTGGAAGATTGTAGGCGAACACATAATGATTGCGCTAGTGGTTATTTTTCTTGCGAACTTTGTCGGCGAATTCGTGGTCAGTGTTTTTGTTTAACGATTCAAAACAATTAAACTTTTGAGTCTGAACAAGGAATAGGATTTTTTAATTGGTTCAGTTCTTATTCAATTCAAATGGATAAAAAAACTATTCTGCGCTTGTTGCTTGTCCCGCTTATTCTCTATATGTTTTACACTCTCGGATTTCCTCTTGAAATAATTGCGATTCTTGGAGTGCTTTACATTGCCCTGATTCTTCTTCGTGGGAAAATCTGGCGTACCGCAGAGAGAGTAATAGAAAAATACCTGCCGTTTACCAAAACCTGGCCAAACTGGGCGCAGAAAGCACTGCTCATAATATTTTTCATTCTAATTTACCTTGTTTTGAAGCAAATTATTTACTTTCTTTTAGGCCTTGTTGGAATAGATTTGGAGAAAATGCTGTTGGCGTCTATGAACATTTCATAATGCTTTTACGAATAAATTTTTTCTGATATTACAAAACACCAAAACCAACTAATTGAATTGCGCAAAGTATTTTTTAGCAAAATTTTTTAGTATGGGTAAATAATCAAAAATTAAACAACCCAAAAACCCATGCGAGCATTAACAGCCCTATTGCTAGCATTATTGCGCCGGCAAGGAAGTGCAGTTTTTTCAGGTTTCTTTCCCTCCACCCGCCCATGTCCTCAACAGCGGCAAAGCCCGTGTAGGTCAGGAGTGTTATTGCAACCATTGGAGAAATAAAAATCAGCATGTATAGAAGGAAATAAGGCATTGCCTCAACCCAGGTAAAGACTGAGAGCATTCCTGTTGCAACAAAGTATGGTCCTGCAGTGCATGGTGTCAGAAACAAACTAACGATTAGTCCTACCATAAAGGCCCCTTTTGTGCTGGTTGTTCCATTTATTATTTCTTTCATTTTTGGCCGCCACTTCTGCGGAACCTCCATTATAAATCCGCCGCCTCCGTACCAAATGGCGTCCTTCAGGTTCAGCAATCCAAGGACAATTGCAAGAACCGCCAAAGCGCCGAAAAACCATGTGTTGGAAAGGTTCAGGGCACTGCCCAAAAACTTGAAACCGCTTATTATAAGCAAGCCGAAAACAAAGTACATAAGGAATATCGCCGAAGAAAAGGCCAGCCCAGCCTTAAGGGCTTTTTTCCTTTCCCTTGGAAACCTGCTTAGAATGGCAGTCATTAAAATAATCAGAACAGCCAGTTCACAGGGATTTACGGCGTCGGCTATCGCGAGAACAATGAGGGCGTTAAGGTCAAATCCCCCGCTTTCCCTCCTGACATTTTCTGTTTCGCTTTTTATTATTTTACAGCCTTCGCTTTCACATGAAAGAAGTTCGCTTTCGAAGTTGTTTATTATTGGAGAGTCGCCAAGGATGTATTTTTCCCCGATGAATATTATAGGGACAGCCCCCCTTTCATTTATTGGAACAGAATAAATATCATAGAGTTCAAATACGAGTTCAACATTTTCACTTATTTCTTTTCTTTCTATTGACAAGTAATCATATTTTTGTTCCATTTCTTCCAGAAAAATATCCGCGTTTGCGCAGTGGGGGCAGCCTTTTCCGTAAAAAAACACGGCATTAACCTCATTTTGTTCAGAAAACGCGACCACTGAAAGAAAAATTAAAATTAGTGTTATAAGGAATTTTTTCATCTAAATACCTCTATTTTTTTGATTTATTTTGTTTGGCGTAATAATTCCCGCCTTCGACTTTTATAGCTTTTCCGTTTACTATTGCGTCCGAGATTTTTTTCCTTGCAATGGAAATTATCCTGAAGAATGTAGGCTGTGAAATTCCCATTTCCTTGGCCGATTTTGTCTGGTTTTTTCCCTCAACTTCTTTCAGCCTCAGTGCCTCAACCTCCTCAAATGTGAGAACAACCTTTTCCAAGCCGACAAGCGGGATGCCTGCGGGCTTGAAAAAAGTCACTTCCGTCTGGAAAAGAATCCTTCTAGGTATCGTTGGTCTTGGCATGGAATTACACTCTAAGCCTTTTTTTGTTCAAGCTCCTTAATAGCCTTATCGATTTCGGCCTTTTCGCCCTTCAGTTCCTCCAAAAGCTCTTTTTTTGAAGGCTCTTTGTATTGTCCGGTTGCGAGTGTTTTTACGGCAAGGCGCAAGTTTCTTCTTCCGAAGCCACCTGCATACTCTCTTCTAAAGCAGGAATTCATGTATCCCGGCACACTGTAACCGGCGCATAATCCCATTCCCCTGCCTGTCATTTGCCCCATTCCTGAGGGGCCTGTTCCGTCTCCTCTTGGCATAATATCGCCTCCATTTCGTTTTGAATATTAATTCAAAACTAGAATGAATAGATAGTCATTATAGTAATTAAAGGCTTCTGTTTTGTTTTATGTGACATAAGCTTCTTTCTGTGTGTATTTACGGGCTTTTGTGGCTTCTTTTGTGTTAGTTTTTTCAGCAAAATTTTTCCTGATTTGGTGAAAATGATTCTTTAGTTCTTCCACTAATATAAAAGAAAATAATAAATAGAAAGTAAGCACTAAATAGCTCTATGAAAAAAGTTTTTGGTTTGATAATTGTTTTAGCTGTACTGGCTGTTTTTTTGTCAGGGTGCACTGATAATCCCGCTCCAAATTCAGTTCCCAATACTGATGACAGCGAAGTCACGCCTGAAGGCATCCAGAATGTTGTAAACTCCAATAACCAGTTTGCCCTGGAATTGTACTCTGAATTTAAAGAAGAAAATGATAATCTTTTCTTTTCCCCATATAGCATCTCAACCGCGCTTGCCATGACTTATGAGGGCGCCAGAGGGGAAACAGCTGAAGAAATGCAGTCCGTTCTGCATTTCCCGCAGGATGATGTTGCGCGCAGGTCTTCGTTCGCAAAATTATATAACCAGTTAAACAAAAGTGACAAGAAATATGAGTTGAGCGCCGCAAATGCCCTGTGGGCTCAGGAAAATTATAGTTTTTTGGATTCATATTTTGATATGATTCTGAATTATTACGGTGCCAATGTAACCAACCTTGATTTTTCCACTAAAACCGAGGAATCAAGAGTCACCATTAATAATTGGGTTGAGGGCCAGACAAATGATAAAATAAAGGATTTGATTCCCGAAGGCGCAATCACCCGCGATACCCGTTTAGTGCTTACTAATGCGATTTACTTTAAGGGAACATGGCTTGAGCAATTCGACGAGAAGAACACCAGCGAACAGAATTTCAGAGTAAGTGCCGGCCAGACAGTTAAGGTCCCGATGATGAGTTTAACCTCAAAGGAAACCAAATTCAATTACGCTGAAACTGATGAACTCCAGATTATTGAACTGCCTTATGACGGTGAAGAATTATCAATGTTTGTTCTTCTGCCAAAAGGTGATGATTTGGAATCGCTGGAGGAATCCCTTGGCGCGGAGAAACTTTCCGAATGGAGAAACCTCCTGAGAAAGCAGGAAGTAAAACTTTATTTGCCGAAATTCAAACTTGAAACAAAATATTTTATGAATGAAACTTTGGAAGAAATGGGCATGCCTACTGCGTTTTCCAATATGGCGGATTTTTCAGGGATGACAGGTTCAAAGGATCTTTTTATCAGCTATGTTATTCACCAGGCATTTGTTGAAGTAAATGAGGAAGGGACGGAAGCTGCAGCAGCTACTGCAGTAATAATGGAAAAACTGTCAGCGTCAATTGAACAACCTATTATTTTTAGAGCAGACCACCCGTTCATTTTTATAATCCAGGAAAACGAAACAGGAAGCATATTATTTTTAGGCAGGGTTTCTGACCCGAGCATTCAAAATTAGCATTAATCAATTCATTTTGAATACAAAACATCTCGAATAATAAAAAAAAATAATTATATTCTCTGAATGTGTAAACTATTCGTGGAAGAATCTGATTTTAAGAAAAAACTAAGCCCTGAACAATACAAGGTTTTGCGAGAAAAAGGAACAGAAGCCCCTTTCACAGGAAAATACGATAACCACAAGGAAAAAGGCATGTATCATTGTGCTGCCTGCGGACAGGAACTTTTTGATTCCAAAACAAAATTTGATTC
>JBDRLP010000063.1:0-38616 GCA_043812975.1 Candidatus Iainarchaeum sp.
TAATGTTGTTAAAATTCTTTTCAAATACACCCCTTCCCTGTTTTAAAGAACTGAAATTTTTTATTTCTTATGAATCTGCATTAGAAAATGCTTTTAAAAACAATTGCAAGGCTCCTTATAAACAGAAGAACAAAAATAAATTTTTTTGGGGTTATGTAGATGGCTATTTTCAATGGTTTGCTCGAGTGGACAATGCAAACTTTCGGTGCTTATGGTTTGCTTGGTTTGTTTATTCTTGCGTTTGCTGAATCAAGTTTCTTTCCGGTTCCGCCTGATATCTTGTTAATTGCTTTTGCTCTTGCTGAACCTTCAAATGCTTTTGTTATTGCTGGTGTAGCAACCATCGGAAGTGTTTTAGGTGGTCTTTTTGGTTACTGGTTGGGCCATAAGTTTGGTGAACCACTTCTCTTAAAATTTGCCAAAAAGGAGCAGGTTGAACATGTGCAGAGGGTGTATGATGAACTTGGGCCTTGGGCTGTATTTGCTGCTGGTTTTTCACCAATTCCCTACAAGATTTTCACGATTTTCTCCGGAATAATGGGTCTTGACATAAAAAAGTTCATTATTGCTTCTGCAGTTTCAAGAGGAATGCGATTTTTCGGCGTTGCAACAGTAATTTTCTTTTACGGAGAGGAAATCAAATCCCTGCTCGATCAGTATTTTGAATTAATCACAATAATCGTCGCAATTCCTGTTGTTTTGTTTGTATTCTGGAAATATTACAAGCACAGAACTGAGAAGCACGGGAACCATCGTTTCGTCGGTGGGGTGCGATAACGACCGACCCATCTGCGATGGGTCATAAGTTTTCTTCTGCATTTTTTATTCTTTCAAAAGTATCAGTAGTAAACCACTTCCCTAAATGTTTATAAGAAAATAATTTCCCTTTCTCCGCGAGTGTTGGGAACATTGTTTTTTCGATTAAGTTAAATCCTTCCGGTAAAAACTCAAGTGCTTTTTTTTCTATTGCATACGCTCCTGCATTAACCCAGTTGCTTGGCGCTTTGTCTGGTTGCGGTTTTTCCACAAATTCAATTATTTTCTCGCCCTCTAATTTCGCTACTCCGTAGCTTGAAACATCATCTACTTCTGAAAGTGTTAAAGTTGCAAGAGCATTTTTTTCAAAGTGTGTTTTTGCCAACTTTGTTAGATTATAATCCGCAATATTATCTCCGTTCAGCATGAAAAAACTTTCACTCAGAATTTCCTCTGCCTGCTTCAAAGCCCCTCCGGTTCCGAGTGGTTCCTCTTCAATCGCATAAACAATACTAAGTCCAAAATCAGAACCGTCTTTGAAATAATCAATGATTTTTTCGTGTAAATAACCAACTGAAAGAATTACTTCTGTAACTCCGTGTTTTTTGAGGATTTCAATAGAATATTCTAGAATTGGCTTTTCCTTTACTTTCACAAGCGGTTTTGGAGTTTCAATGGTTAAAGGTCTTAATCTTTCTCCTTTTCCGCCAGCTAGCACAAAGGCCTGTTTTATTTGCATGAAAAAAGTAACGCTAAAATACTTTAAAAATAGATTTTTTCCTATTTTTTTATTTTTATGCTGTAATTGGGGACATGTAATTTAAATCTTTAACAGTTAATGTGTCCTCAATTGGCTCTCTGTTTTTTTCCTGAAAATAGAGTTTAAAGTTTATATAAACGATTCCGGATTTCTCTTTTATGTCGAGCCTGCAGTTGTGCACTTGGCTTAATGTTTTTTTAGTAATTTTAGTTTTAGTAAGGTTAGTCAGCATTTTTGAAGCATTATTCAAAAACAGATTTACTAGTTTTCCATTTTTGTCATATGACAATTCCAGATCTCCCCATTCTATTCCTGTTGAGCCTCTTTTTATCTGGTCGTATATTAGGAGATTATCATACTCCTCATCATACTTCAGCTTAAAGTTATCTGTTGACATACTTCTCAAACCTTTTTTGTGATTTTTCATGTATTTTATGGATAGTAACTAATCTTATTTTTTTCTCATTATCTCTAATATCAATTACGTATTTGTGATATATATGCTTAGTGTGGCGAAAGTATAATATAAACTTATTTCTGTCATGACATACATAATTCGTTAAATTTTGGAAGTTTTCTGCCTTAATTTCCTCCAGATAATCAATCACATCTTGTTCATTTATTTGTTCAGAAATAAGCCTGAAATGCGTTACATGCAGCCTAAGGTCAAGTTCATATTGGTTGCACTTTTTAATTCGGTTTTCGAGTTTTACCATTAAATTAAGTTATATGCTATTTGTTTCTTTAAATATAATTGAATTATGAGCAATTGTACCAATTTATTTTAAAACGTTGGCGTAGTTGACTATATTAGATTCTCTTATTTCTGTAAATAAATAAAATCAAGGATTTTTGATAATGATGAAAATAGCAGTTTTCGGAACTGGTTATGTGGGTTTAGTTGCAGGAGCATGCCTTGCAGATTTAGGTAATGAAGTAATCTGTGTAGACGTCGATGAGAAAAAAATTTCTGATTTAAAAAAAGGCAAGATTCCTATTTATGAACCCGGACTTGAAGAAATTGTAAAGAAAAACTTTGAAGAAAAAAGATTAACTTTCACAACTGATGCAAAGAAATCAATTGAAACAGCGAAAATTATTTTTATTGCAGTAGGAACTCCGCAATCAGAAAACGGAGAGGCAGATTTGAAATATGTTTTCAAGGTTTGTGAGACTATTGGTAAAAATGCAAATGAACCAAAAGTTATTGTTGATAAAAGCACGGTTCCGATAGGTACTGCAAAAAAAGTAAAAGAAAAAGTAAGTAAATTCACTAAGCACAATATTGCTGTTGTTTCAAACCCTGAATTTTTGAGGGAAGGTTCTGCAGTAAAAGATTTTTTAGAACCTGATAGGGTTGTAATAGGTTCTGATTCGGAAGAAGCTTCTAAGTTAATCGAATCTCTTTACAAGCCGCTTGATTGTGAAATTGTTATTACAAATCCTGAAAGTGCTGAAATGATTAAATATGCGTCAAATGCTTTTTTGGCAACAAGAATTTCTTTTATTAATGAAATTGCAAACCTATGCGAAAAAGTAGGTGCTGATGTGGTGGAAGTTTCAAAAGGAATGGGTTTAGATCACAGAATCGGGAAGTATTTTTTGGATGCTGGTGCCGGTTATGGGGGAAGCTGTTTCCCAAAAGATGTGAAAGCTTTACAGAAAATTGCGGTTAATGTGGGTTACGAACTTTCAATTATAAGAGAAGTTGAAGCTGTTAACAAGAAACAAAAAACAATTCCTGTTGAAAAACTCAGAAAGGAATTCGATTCATTGGAAGGAAAAAAGATTGCTGTTCTGGGTTTAGCATTTAAACCTAATACTGATGATATGAGGGAAGCTCCATCAATTGAAATAATTAATTATCTTCTCAAGGGAAAAGCAAAAGTAATTGCTGTTGATCCAATTGCTGAGAAAAACGCGAAAAAAATTTTAAGCAATATTGAATATGCAAAGGATCCTTATGAAGCATCCAAAGGAGCAGATGCTTTGATTCTTGTTACTGATTGGAACGAATTTTTGGAAATTGATTTTGAAAAAATCGGAAGCAAAATGAATTCGAAAATAATCATTGACGGTAGAAATATTTATGATAAAGAAAACCTGAAAAAATTAGGTTTTAAGTATATTGGAATTGGAAGGTGATGTGAATTAAAGCACTTATTTTAGCAGCAGGTTATGCAAAAAGGCTTTGGCCATTAACCAAAAACAAGCCAAAACCCCTTTTAGAGGTTAAAGGAAAACCTCTTGTGGAGCATATAATCAAGCATTTTGATGAGATTCCTGAAATTGATGAAATTTTTATTGTTACTAATGAAAAATTTTCCCTGAACTTTGAACAGTGGGCTGAGGAATTTGACGGAAAATTGAAGATAAAAATTATCAATGATATGACCACTTCTAATGATGACAGAAAAGGTGCTGTCGGGGACATGAAGTACTCAATAGACGAAGTAAAAATTGATGATGATCTTTTGGTAATTGCAGGTGATAATTTATTTGAGTATAAGTTAGCTGATTTTTACAAGTTTTTCAAAGAAAAAGGCCGCTCTGTTGTTGCATGCAAAGACATGGGGTCCAAGGATGAAGTAAAAGAAAAATTCGGGGTTGCGGAGTTAGATTCTGATGGGAAAATAATTGGTTTTGAAGAAAAACCAATTGAACCGAAGAGTGCGTTAGCTTCAACAGCTTGTTACATTTTTTCAAAAGAAGATCTAAAAGAAATTAATAATTATATTGAAGCAGATAACCCTCCTGACAATGCAGGAGACTTTGTCAAATGGTTATCAAATCACAAACCAGTTTATGGTTTTGTGTTTAATGAAAATTGGTTTGATATTGGTTCTTTTGAAAGTTTGGGTAATGCAAGAGAGGATTTTGATGGCTAAAATTATTGTTGCTGGCGGAGCAGGTTTTATTGGAAGTCACTTGTGTGATTTTCTTATTGAAAAAGGCGAAGAAGTTCTTTGTATTGATAATTTGATTACAGGTGATTGCAAAAATGTTGAGCAATTAATGCAGAATGAAAACTTTTCTTTTTTAGAACAAAATGTTTCTAAAAAATTTTCAGTCGAGGGGAAAGTAAAACAGATTTATAATTTGGCTTCTCCTGCTTCGCCTGTTGATTATCAGGAAAAACCATTAGAAACCTTGGAAGCAGGTTCAAGTGGTGTAAGAAACTTGTTAAAGCTTGCAAAAGAAAAAAAAGCAGCTTATTTGTTTGCTTCAACTTCCGAGATTTATGGAGATCCTTTAGAGCACCCTCAAAAAGAAACTTATTGGGGAAATGTTAATTCTGTGGGTCCAAGAAGCTGTTATGATGAAGCAAAGAGATTTGGTGAGGCTTATTGTGTGGCATTTGCAAAAGTTCATAAGGCTGATATAAAAATCGCGAGAATTTTCAATACTTATGGACCGAGACTTGCAAAGGATGATGGTCGAGTGATTTCTAATTTTATTATACAAGCTCTTGAGAATAAGCCAATTACTGTTTATGGAAAAGGAAATCAAACAAGAAGTTTTTGTTATGTGAGTGATATGGTTCAGGGGCTTTATTCTTTAATGAATTCTCAGGAAAAAGGGCCTGTAAATCTTGGAAATCCGCAGGAAACAACCATACTTGAACTTGCAGAAAAAATAATTTTTATTACAAAAAGCAGTTCAAAAATCATTTACAATGACCTGCCTGTTGATGATCCTGAAAGAAGGCTTCCGGATATTAGTTTTGCAAAGGAAAAACTCAGATGGAATCCAAAAGTTTCTCTAGAAGAAGGACTGAAAAAAACTATTGAATTCTTTAATAAATAATTATTTTATTTTAGCTATGCAAATAAGACTTATCCCAAACGGTAAATAAACCCCTTTTTTTATCAGCCAATTTTCAGTTTTTAGTAAGCGAGTTAGGATAAAATTGATCTTTTTATTAGGCGTATTAATATCTGACTTGATGTGTATTTTTAACACATATTCATTCAAAATTTTTATTAGTGCTATTATTGGAAATAGAAAAAAATTCCAATAACTAATAAGCTCTATTTCAAAACCTTCTTTTTTTAGCAATTTTAAAATCTCTTTTTTTTCATATCTTCGATAATGGTGGCCTATTCGGTCATGTGCTGAGAACAATATTTTGAATGCAGGTATTGTCAGGAGCAAGCGACTGTTTTTTTTCATGATTTTTTTTGCTTTTTTTATTGCCCCTGCATCGTCTTTTATATGTTCAAGTATTTCAGACATTACTATAAAATCATATTTTTTTTGGGGCTTAAAGTTTTCTAATGAAGATAAATACACTAAAACATTTTTCTTTTTTGATTCATTAACTGCTATTTTATTTATATCTAATCCTTCTACAGAATAACCTTTTAGCATAAAAGCTTCCAGAGTGTTTCCAGTACCGGCTCCTATTTCAAAAATACTTTTTGTTCCTTTTGGCACTAAATCTATTAATAACTGTCTTTTTGATACAAACCACCAATGGGTGTTTTCAACATCTTTCATTTTGTTTATTGCGCTTTTTTCTATTAAAATCACCGTATAAACTTTAAATAACGAATTTTTTTTGAAAAGATATTTGTTTTGTAGTTTAAAATTTTCGATTAGGTACTCGTGACAGTATTTATAAAGAGTATTCTGCTATTTGTTTTAAAATGAATGCAATTAAAGAAATAGGTTTTAAAAACGCATTAAAATATTTGGTTTTCTCGTTCTTTTATCTTATTTTTAAATTCTTGTTTATTTCGCCACTTAGAGTTTTTTTTCTTTCTCTTTTTGGAGCCAAAATAGGCAAAAATGTGGTTATTGAGGATATAAAATTTTTTAACCTGTATCGTACTGGTTGGTCTGGTTTGAAAATTGGAAATAATTGTTATCTTGGATCGGAATCTGTTTTTGATCTTGCGGAAAGCATTACTATTGAGGATAATGTTACTGTTTCTGCAGGGGTAATACTCCTTACTCATACAAATGTTGGTTACAAAAATCACCCTTTACAAAAAATATTACCAAAAACAAGTAGTCCATTAATTATTGATTCTGGTTGTTTTATTGGTGCTGGTTCAGTTATTGTAGGTGTGAAAAAGCTTGGTGTTAATACTGCAGTTGCTGCTGGGGCAGTTGTCACGAAAAATAATAAAGGCAACGAACTTATTGCAGGTTCGCCAGCAAAAATTTTACGCTCTTTTAAGCTTTGATAATTTTCTGAATTCTGCAGAATATTTCCAGAGGTTTTTTAAGTAATTAATTGTATCAGCGAAAATTTTTACAGTGCTTGCAGCATTCTCATTTTTTATGAACAGTACAGGGACTTCAATTATTTTTAATCCAGCAAAGTAAGGCCTTAACACGATTTCAGTGTCCCAGAACCAGTGGTTCTCTTTGGTTTGAGATAGGAATGGAAGTATTTTTTTCCTATTGAAAAATTTACAGCCTGCTTCAGTATCAAAAAAAGGATGTGCTAGCATAACCTTGCTTAGTAGTGAATAAGCCTTGCTCAGAATGTGTCTGTGAATATACTTTGGTTTTGTCACATAAATCCTTTTTCCAATTGCAATATCAGACCCATTTTTTATTGCCTCAATAAGTGACAATGTTTGTTCTATTGGTACCTCAAGATCAACGTCCACAAAACCAACTATTTTTCCATTAGCTTTTTTTATTCCGTCAGAAACAGTTTTGCCTCTGCCTTGATTCTTTTCATGGAAAAAAGTTTTCACATTTTTTTTGCCTTTTGCAAATTTTTTAATAAGTTCAGCAGTATTATCCGTGCTTTTGTCATCAACAAAAATCAGTTCATATGAATATTTCCAGTTTTTGAAAAATTCTTCTATTTTTTTCATTGAATCATTGAAAATACCTGATTCATTGTAGCATGCCAAAATTAGTGAAAGTTCAATCTCGGAATTATTTTTTGTAAAACTTGGCGATTTTTTTGACTGCATTAATCACGTCCTCCTGATCCTTTTCTGTTAAACCGCTTGAAAATGGAAGAGAAAGAGTTCTTTTAGAAATATCATAAGAATTCGGGAAATCATTTTCCTTGAAACCGAATCTCTCCCGGTAATACTTGTGCAGATGCAGTGCAATATAATGCACTCCTGTTCCAATATTTTCTTTATGGAGTGCCTGCATGAATTCATCTCTTGAAATTTTCAGTTTTTCAAGTTCAAGTTCTATTGTATAAAGATGCCTTGCGTGTCTGGTTTTTGGTTCCTCCAATGCAGGAGTCTTCAATGGCAGATCTTCAAATTCCGAATCATATTTTTTCCACATCTTCTGCCTTTTTTCAAGGTTTTCTTCAATTCTTGCAAGCTGAGGTATTCCCATTGATGCCTGAATATCAGTCATGTTATATTTGAATCCGGGGTAAATAACCTCGTAATGTTTGTATCCTTTGTCTGTAAATCTTTCCCATGCTCCTTTGCTCAGACCGTGCAAAGCAAATTTTTCAATATCCTCTGCGGCCTTTTTATTGTTTGTTGTAACCATTCCCCCTTCGGCAGTAACCACATTTTTGGTCACATAAAAACTGAAGCAAGTATAAGGAGAAATTGAACCTATTTTGTTGTTGTGATATTCTGCTCCTATTGCATGTGCAGCATCTTCAATAACCATCAAAGAATGTTCTTCTGCAAGTTTGGTTATTTCATCCATCGGGCATGGTCTACCGTACATATGCACTGGCACAATTGCCTTTGTTTTGTCAGTAATTTTTTCTCTGATTGTTTTTGCGGAAACATTACAGGTTTCTCTGTCAATATCGCAAAAAATAGGAATTCCTCCTGCGTGTGTAATCACGTTTGCGGTTGCGGCGAAAGTAAAAGAAGGAACAATCACTTCGTCTCCTAGTTTTATTCCGGATGCAATCATGCTTAAATGTAGTGCAGCTGTGCATGAATTTACTGCCCTTGCAAATCCTTGCCTAGTATATTCCTCAAATTTTTTTTCAAAAAGCTTGACTTTAGGGCCTGAACCAATCCACTTGCTTTTCAGGGTTTTTACAGTTTCCTCAATTTCCTCGTTTTGAATATCAGGTTCGCCAAAAACGAGGTATTTTTCCCTTACAGGCTTTTGCCCCTCATGTGTAGGTTTTTCCAGCGTGCTCATTTTTAATCAGAACAATTTAGAGTGGGATTGTTTAAAAAAGATTGTAAAACTGAAAAATAACCTTGATTTTTTTAGCTTTCAAGATATCTAATTAAAATAGTTCAAAATCAGAGTTCTAAAGATATTAATCAATCCAGAATAACTTCATGTTTTTTTTGTTTTTGAACCGATTCAATTAAAAAAGAGTTTAATTAAAACTATTTGTATTTAAATGAAAGTTCTGTGTTGAACAAAATTACACGGGTCTGATTTTACTTAATTTTCTAAGGTGAATAAATGGTTTCGGTAAAAAAATTTGTTATTTTATTTGGGTTGCTTATTTTTGTTTTCATTTTATCTTCTATAAATCTTGAATCTGTTTTGGAAATACTTTTTTTAATTAAATTTGATTTTTTCATAATTTCTCTTTTACTTTTATTTATTATACTGATTTTAAAAGCGTTTAAATGGAAATTAATTTTGAAAAGTCAAAATACTGAAATAAGTTTATTGAATTCTCTGAAATATTTTTTGATTGGTTTTTTCTTTAGTTCTTTTACTCCTGGCAGAATAGGGGATGTTACTCGTGCTACTTATTTATCTCAAAGTTCGAGTTTAGCCTTAGCTGTAAGTTCTGTTGTTTTGGACAGGGTGGTTGATATTGTTTTATTGGTTATATTTGCTTCTCTTGCTTTGCTAGCGTTTTTCTTTACTTATAATTTGATTGTTCTTCCATTTGAAATTTTAATTTTGATAGGCGTTCTTATTTTTGCAGTGATTTTTTTGTTATTTAAAGAAAAATATCTGAGAATTATTTTAAGGCCGGCATTTAATCTTATAATTCCAGAAAATTTTAAGAAAAAAATTAAAATAGGTTTTTCAGATTTTTTCTCATCTATAAAATTAATATTCCAAAATAAATCTGAATTTTTATTAGCTGTTATAACCGGAATTGTAATATGGATTATTTCAATTATTTTTAGTTATTCTTTAGCCCTTTCAATTAACCTAAATATTCCTTTTGAGTTTATGTTTTTGTTATATCCTATAATTACTCTTGCAGATATTTTACCTATTAGTGTATCTGGTTTAGGCACTAGAGATGCCATGATTATTTTCTTGTTTTCTTTTATTTATTTTACCCCTGAACAGGCAGTTTCATTTTCAATTTTGTTATTTTTAGTCGGTTATGTGTTCATAGCATTAATCGGATATTTATTGTTTCTTTCTGAACCGATTGAACTAAAAAAGATGTTACAAGAAAATTTTTAAATAAACAAAATTATTTGGGGTTGTTCCAATGATTAATTTATGATTTTCTTGTTTTTAAATGGTTTTCGGAGCAATGCTATTCTAGATGAATCCCCTAAATTTTGTTTCTAAACCGAAGTTTTTGAATGTTATTCTTTTCGTATTGGTTTTCTTTTCTATTTCAACTATTCTTTCTCTCTGGAGCCTTTACATTTTCAGATTTGCGCCGTTGATTTTTGTTATTTCGTTGATTTTATCTTATTTTGTCCTGAAAAAATTCCCTGTTGAAATGCCTCAAATAAGCATATCTGCTATATATATCGGTCTTGTGATTGTCATTCTTGCAGCTCAACCTTTTCTGTTTATTACTCCTTTTGCGGATGCCAGTGCTGATCCTGCTGCCCACATAGGCAGTTTAGCAATCGGTCAGACAATGCCTGAAACTTATGGTAAATTTTCGGATTTGGAATATCGTTATCAGATTGGTTTTCCTCTTCTGGCAAAAATGTTCATTGACCTTTTGTCTTTTGTTTCCAGCAATTTGATTGTCTGGCTCTTGGGAATTGTTTTTGTTTTTCTTTCTGCGATTCTTATTTATCTGGTTTCACGCGAGTTTTTTTCAGATGAGAAAGCGGGGCTTCTCGCTATTATGTTTTTTATTGGTTCTAAAATAGTTTTTCAGAATCTTTTTTGGGGGCAATATACCTTTCTGCTTGCATCAGTATTTTTCTTAGCGACGTTTCTTGCCGTTCTGAAAAAAAACCCGCTTGCATTTTTGTTTTTTCCACTGATTTTAATTGCTCATCCGGGCGTTGCCTTGTATGCCGTAATTTTCTTCGGCATTTATTTTGTTTTTTCCAGAGATTTTGAACAAACTGCAAAACTCTTTTTGAGCGGAATTTTGGGTTTACCGAGTCTTTTTATCACTTATATTCCTATGCTTGCTAATCTTGGAAATGAAAAGGCAATACCGTTTTTAATTTCAAATATACCCGGCAACATAATAATTTTTTCTCTTTGGATTGGTCTTCTGATTTTTGCATTTGCAGTTTTGGCAATACTTTTTATTATTATTAAGAAAAAATTCGACAAAAAGAACATTTTCTTAATTGCTGTTTTCATTGTTGCGTCTGGGCTGTCAATATATTTTGTATCTATTGGGCGAGTTCTTGGAGGGCGGGTTATAGAACTTGCAATGTTTTCAGGATTATTGCTGGCAGTTTATGCTGTTCTTCAGATTATTCGTTCTGAGTTACCCAAAAAAATTTCGAATGAGCGCAACTTGTTCCTGATTTCTTTTTTCTTAATTTTTATTTTTTCAATAGCCTTATTTTTTACTTCTAACCAGTTAAACACTTTGAAAAGCGGTTCAAAAATTAATGCTGAGGGAATAGATTTTGCTTTTGCATTCAAAAGTTTTGATCCTGAATATAAGAAAACTCTGTTTTTGATTGAATATCGTGCCAAAATTGCTGAATTATCCCAAAAAATACCTTATGATGTAAATTCTGGTTTTTATCTTTCTTATGCTCCAATGGTATCTGGGGATGATCCGTTTTATGCGGAGTTAGAAAAAAGACATATTTTGGCGGAAAATGCCAGAAAAAATGCTTGTGTGGAATGCATACGTGAGGCGGAAGTTGAGTATGTTGTTGCTAAAGATGATTTTTTTTCGGAAGAACTTGGTTTAAAAAAAGTTTTTGAATATAAAGCGTATAAAGTTTTTTCGAGGTAAATGAATATAATTATTGTTAAAATTATTTATAGTGGAAAGGTGTTTTTTTGAAGGGTAAAGTTTCAATAGTAGTTCCTGTATTCAATGCTGAAAAAATAGTTCTTCATACGCTTAATGCTTATTATAATTTTTATTCAAAAAATTTACCTAATTTTGAGATTATCGCGGTTGTAAACAATTGCTCTGATGACTCATTGAAAATAGTCAGTGAATTTGCAAAATCCCGAAAGGAAATGAGTGTGATGAATTTTGATTATTATACCGGTAAAGGCGGCGCTGTTATTGAGGGTTTCAAGAAAGCCAAAGGTGAAATAATAGGGTTTGTTGACCAGGATAATTCTGTTGTGCCAAAAGAATTTTTGAAACTGATTCATGAATTTAAAAATGGTTTTGATGTGGTTATAGCTTCCCGTGCAGTGAATGATTCTGTTTTATTAAAAGCACAGCCAATCTATCGTCAGATTCTGGGCAAGACTTTTAATGCTATTGTAAATTTGTTTTTTGATTTAAGAGTTAATGATTCTGTTTGCGGGGCTAAGATTTTTTCAAAGAAAGCGGTTAATCTGTTCCTCAAAGAAAAAATTGTTAAGGGGTTCGAATTTGATGTACAATTATTGTGGATAGCCAAAAAGAATGGTTTTAATATAAAGGAAAAAGGAATTGCTTGGTCGAACTATGAAGCTTCTACGATGGGTTTTACAGACCCGTTTAAAATGTTCATTAGTGTACTAAAATTGAGATTTGGTTTAATCTAATAGGGTTTAATTGTTTTTATAGTTTTTAATGTTGACTGTCTGTTGTGAAATAATAGTAAATTGAATAAAAAGGCGCTGCTAAATCTCTTAACATGGCTAATGCACTAAACAAAATAAAATCTCCAAATTCAAATGAGTATTTTCTAAAGTTTACTAAATATCTGAAGATAAAATAAACTGCTAGAAAAAAAAATGCATAATAATAGTTCATTCGTATTACCGCGCCAAAAATTAATGCTGTTATGCCCCAAGAAAAAAATGATTGTTTTAACAATCCTGCTACAGGGAAACCAAAATATTTTTTGAATAATTTCGGATATTGTTTTGCAAGAAGTATTTCAGTGCGTATATAATAAAGTTCTTTGAAAATATTTAAAGGGCTGGATTTTCGCAATGGGTGGTAAACTATTGCGTTTGGTTCGAAAACAATTTTTTCATTTTTAGTAAGCAGCTTAAACTGCAGTACTGTTTCTTCTCTGTAAAAACGGAAATTTTCATCATATCCTCCTATTTCAATTAATTTATTTTTTTTGAAAGCCATGTTGCTGGCTGGTCCTAGAATTCCTTTTAAATGCTCAACTCCATGGTCGAATATTCTTCCTTTATTCTTAATCGTTTTTCCGGTTACTGCTGAAATTTTTTTATCTTCATCAAATGCCAGGTTTATTTTTTCAAGCCAGTCTTTTTTCGGAATGCAATCATCGCTTGTAATTGCTATTATTTCTCCTTTTGCTTTTTTTATTCCAAAATTATTTTTAGCATCAGGCCATTGAGATTCAATATCAAAATATATTATTCTTTTGTTAGTTGAAAATAGTTCCTTCATAGAATTTTTTTTGCATCCTACAAAAATTATTTCATGTTTATTTTTAGGGTATGTTTGGTTTTCTAATGCCGTTGCTAGGTTTTTTGTGGATTCTATTCTGTGAACTGGGACTATAATGCTAATGAAGTTTAAGTTTGTCATAATAAAGCACTTGTAATTAAGACGGATTTTCTTTGAACCATTCAATTGTATTTTTGATTCCTTCTTCTAAAGAAATTTTTGATTGAAATTTTAATATTTTTTCTGCTTTAGAGGTATCACATATTCTCATGAGGCTTCCAGGGTCTGAAGAATTATCATACTCTATTTTTGGGTTTTTACCCGTAATTTTCCCGATTTTTTCTACTAAATCAGTTATTTTAACTTTTTCTTTTGTCCCAAAGTTGATTGGATCAGGTTTGGGATAAATTTCAGCAAGTTTCACAAGACCTCTGGCGAGTTCAGTTACATAGATAAAACTTCTTTCTTGTTGTCCGTTTCCAATTATTTTCACCTTGTTTTTTTCAAGTATTTCTTTGATAAATGTTGCAATAACATGGGTTTTTACTCTGGGGCCATAAACATTAAATGGTCTGGCAATACCGATTTGTATTCCGTGTTCTTTGGCAAATGCGGTTGCATAGATTTCTGAAAATATTTTACTCCAAGAATAAGCTAATTTTGCACTATCAGGGCGGTCAGATAATTGAGTATCTTCTTTTATGTAACCTTTAGCATTTTTTGGGTATACGCATGCTGAACTAACCAGAATTGTTCTTTCTACTTTTGATTCTTTTATTGCGTCAAGAATATTTACTGTCATAATAAAATTATTTTTAAGCAGTGTAGCAGGATGTCTTGACCCTTGGCGTGTTTCTTCAACTATTGCTGCGAGATGAAAAACAACATCTATATCTTTAGTTGCTTTTTTGCATTCTTCCGGATGTTCCAGATTAACTTCAATAATTTCAATTTTTTCTTTACTTTCTGAAAGATTGTTCTTTGTTCTTTCGCTGTTTTTGTTCCTGGTGATTACTCTAACAACAGCTCCTTTTTTTACCAGTAAATCCACAAGATGACTTCCAATAAAGCCGGTTCCGCCTGTAACTAAAACTTTTTTGTTTTTCCAGAATTCCAAGTTTATCCCTACAATATCCATTTGCTCTGTTAATAAAAATTTAACTTGCCTTCAGAGGAAATTGGCGCTAAAAAACGATTTTTGTACCTTGACAGTTTAAAATAACTTTATTATGGAGAGTCTTTATGAAAGTTCTTGTTACTGGCGCCTGTGGATTTATCGGAATTAATCTTTGTGAACGCCTGTTAAACGATGGTCATGAAGTAATCGGTTTTGATAATTTTTCCGGTGAATATGCTAAGTCAGTGTACAAACAAAATCAGGATTTGCTTGAAAATTCTGATAAAGCTCTTTTTGTCAGAGGCGATATTAATGATAAAAAAGCCGTTTCTTTTTTGAAAGGAAAAGGCATTACCCATGTTGTTCATCTTGCCGCAAAAACAGGGGTTAGGGATTCTGTTTTACATCCGCGTGAATATATAGAGACCAATATTATTGGAACTCAGAATATATTGGATTTTGCTGTAGCTGAAAACGTCAGTTCAATTGTACTAGCTTCAACTTCAAGTGTTTATGGAAAAAATATTCCTCCTTTTGATGAATCAATGCCAACTACAACTCCGCTAAGTCCTTATGCTGCTACAAAAATTGGCATGGAGTCACTGGCTTATTCGTATAACAACCTTAGTGGTTTGCCGATTAACATACTCCGGTTTTTCACTGTTTATGGTCCCAAAGGAAGAACAGATATGGCTGTTTATAAATTTACTAAATTAATTAATGATGGAAAACCAATAACTGTTTTTGGAGACGGTTCTGCAAAAAGGGATTTCACTTACGTTGATGATATTGTTGAAGGCATAATTTCTGCAATGAAACTTAAAGCCGGATTTAATGTATTTAATTTAGGGTACTCGAAAAAGATAACTATAAATGAGGTCATTTTATTGATAGAAAAGAATCTCGGGAAAAAAGCGATTGTGAAACACGTTGGTTTCCATGCCGAGGATGCTCTGGAAACTCTGGCTGATATAACCAAAGCAAAAAAAGTTCTCGGGTATTCCCCGAAAACGAGTGTTGATGATGGAATAAGGTTTTTCGTTGATTGGTTCAGGAAAAATGCTTAACTGAACCAAAATGGTTTTTAAGCACTTAAAGAGAACTATTTAAGGATTAAAAATGTCAAATCTTGCTAGTTTCGCAAAAAATTTTTTGTTTTCCTATACCAACCAGATTTTTTTGCTGTTGAATGGACTTTTATATACTTATATAATTGCAAATTATCTGGGGCCTGATAATTATGGTGTGTTCATTTATTTGTTTGCCTTTGTAACCAACACTGCATATATTTTCGGGTTAGAAAGTATCATTGAAACCCTCAATGTTTTTATTGCAAAATTCAGATCAAAAAAGCTCTTTTCAAAAACCCTAAAAATAAGTTATTTTATTGCAATATTTTTATTCATTGGCTTGCTGTTTTTGGGGCAGTATTTTGTAGGAAATCTTGGTAGTTCTGCTGTTTCGGTTCTAACTCTTGTTTCAATAACAGTCCTCTTGTTCCCGATTTCACTAGTGTATAATTCCCTCTTTAAGGGTTTTAAGATGTTTGGCAAGGTTCTCAAAATTGCTGTTCTTGAAAACCTTTCAAACCTTGCTCTTGCCTTTGCGTTTGTAATCATTATGGATTTTGGAATAGTTGGGGCAGTTTACGCAAAAATTATTTCACTCACAATTGCTCTGGTTTTATCTATCTTTTATTCAAAGAAAATAAGTTTTGAGAATACAACTATTGAAAGCAGGGTAGTCCTGAAGTATGCGAAAATAAGTTTTTTCACGAATTTTGTGAAGAGAGCAACTGCAATAATAAAACTGTTTTTCATTGGTTTATTTATCAATCCAGTCATGATGGGTTTCTATTATCTCCTTGAAAAGATATCCAATTATGCTATAAACATTCCAAGTGCATCAATCAACGAGGTTTTTATCCCTTATCTTGGTGAAAAGGTTGATGATATGGGTGTTTTGTCGAGTTACGCTTCTTTGAATTTTAAAGCTGTTGCACTGCTTGCTTCTGGAATAGGATTGACAATTTTTTTCCTTGCTCCAATAATACTCCCGATTCTTTTTCCCGCTTACTCTGATGCGGTTTCACTCGTACCGTACTTTACCCTTACTATAATACTCTCAAGTTTCACGGGCTTTGGAAATCTTTATCGTATAATGAACAGGAACGATTTTCTCCTGACCCTTTCTTTCATCTCTCTTATCAACACAGTAATCATTGGTTATTTTCTCATATCTTATTTTGGAGTTATAGGCCTTATTCTGGTTGAGGCTGTGAGACAGCTTGTGTCTTTTCCATTTCACTACATGTTTCTCAAAAAACTTGGGGTAAAAATAGATATTCTTCCAACTAGAAGCGATTATATAATAATCAAACGCCTCATCAGTCCTGTTTTTGGATTCCGTAAAGATAAGGGGGCGGGTTGATGGCGTCGAAAAAAAGTACAACAAAAAAATTCACAAATTTTGAGTTAGTGAAATGGCTGTCAGGAATTTCTTTCAAGGAATTTCAGAATGGAAAAAACTTGGTTGAACTATGCTCTTACAAAAAAATTTCCCTCTGGCCATCAGTTATTTCTGACGTGTGTGTTGTTCTGAATAATAAACAGGTTTATTTCAAGGAACCGGACAAGACAAATAAACTCGGAATTATATATAAAAAATTGTTTTTTGCCGAGCCTTTGCTGGATTTCGGAAAAAAGCTTTTTGCTCTTTCGCTTTATTGCCTGCAGATTTTTAAAAGGAAAAAAAGGAAACACAAGGTAATGTTCTTTTCTCTTCCGAAAGCCTGGAGGAATGTTTATTCTCTGAACGGCTCTAACAGATTCGGTGATGTACATTATGATTCGCTGATAAAGAAATTTTCAAAAGAAAAATATGGCGTGGAATCCATAAGCGTTTCGCCAATAATGAACTTCAGGGATTTGTACAACCCAATCAGCATGCTCAAGAGGGCGCTCAATCCGGACAATCTTCTCCTGCCATTGGAAATGTTCTGGTCATGGGGGGTTTTTAAGGAAAGAAATTCTGCATCAAGGCATTTTGCAGAAAAATGGGGAACCATAAAAAAAGGAGATAGTAAAGCAGGGTTTTTCACTTATCATTCCACAGATTTTTCATTGAAAATTTTTTCACAGCTTGGTGATTTTTTCACTGCACACTTTGCAAACATGGTAAAGAACATTTCAATTGTTGACAATCTCATAGAAAAAGAGAAACCCAGCCTTATTGTTGTGCCGAATGTTGGCGGATGGTTCTGGCAGTCAGTGCTCATAGCGGCGAAAAAAAATAATTGTCCGGTTCTTTCCACACAGCATGCAGTGATATATCCGTCAAATTCTCATTACTATACTCACCCGGCTAATGATTCAAAAGCAAAATCATTTTTGTGTTCTCCACTTCCTGAAAAATTTGCAGTTTATGGTGATTGGACGAAAAAACTCGTTGTGCAAAAATTTAATTATCCGGAAAGCTCAGTTGTTGTTACTGGCCAGTCTAGATATGATGTTATTTCACAACCGGAAAAAATATTTAATAGGGAGACTTTTTGCAGTAATTATAATCTCAATTCTGCCAAAAAAATTGTGCTTTTTGCTGTTTCTTTGCCAATAAAACCATTCATTGATTCTGAAAGAAAAATTTTCAAAGCACTCAGAAAAATTGATGATATTCAGGTTGTTCTGAAGCCACACCCTAGAGGAGACTCAAAAAAATACCGTGAAATAGCATTGGAAGAAGGACTTGATGTGAAAATAATCCATGAGGACTCGAGTGTTTTTGAGTCCATTTTTGTCAGTGATCTTGTTATTACTCATCCATCAACCATTGTAACTGAGGCTGTAATGTTGAGCAAGCCTGTTATACTAATTGAGTTTACTGATGAAAAAGAGGAAATTCCCTGGATTGAAAGCGGAGTAGCTTTAAGAGTTTCAGAAGAAAAAAATGTTGAGGAAAAAATTCGGCAGATGCTTTTTGATAAAAACACAATCAAAAAAATGTCTCAAGCTAGGAAAAAATTTGTTGCAAACCATTTGTATAACCTGGATGGAAAATCTACGCAAAGGCAGATAGATTTGATTTTTCAAATGATAAAAAATAAAACTAATCAGAAGTAAATGAAAAATATTTTAGTGCAAAAATTATCCGTTCTTGTCGAGATGTCTTGCACCTCTGAAATTATCTATTTCTCCAGCGTAAAGAGCGGTAAAATCCTTTATTATCTTTTTTGCCTCTTCCATGTTTCCTGATGTGTGCTTATAATGATCCATAACAAGATCAGTGTTCACCTCAAGAAGTAGTTTGTATGCTTGCGCATCAGGAATACTCATATTATTAATAAAAATCAAATCAGAGTTCTTGAATTTCTTGAAAAAATCTTCTGCTCCGCCAAGTTTTCCCTGTTTAATAAGAGTGTAATATAATGGGCTTCCCGGGTAGGGAGTTACAGGCCTGATTGTTCTGCACTGGTCATAGGTGTTGTATTTCATTATGAGGTTGGCGTTATTCCTCAGTATTTCTGCAGTATCTCCAAAGTTGTTCCAAATAAAATTCAGCCCCATTCCTACTCCGCCGACTTTTTTCACGACCTCAAGGGCATTAATGTTCTTTTCAACAGTAGTATTCTTTTCCATTATCTTGAGAACGTTATCATCAGATGACTCGAAACCGAAATTAATGAATGTGCATCCGCATCTCTTAAGTATTTCTATAAGTTCTTCATCAATTAAATCAACACGGGCATTGCATGAAAATTTTATTTTAAGATTTGCCTCTTTAAGAGCTTTCTCAAACTCGCGCAGGCGTGTTTTTGACAGTACAAAAAGTTCGTCCAGAAAATAATAGCAGGTCACTCCATATTTTTCATAAAGAATCTTTAGTTCTTCTATAATATTCTGGAGGCTTCTTACTCTAATTCCTCTCTCGAGCCTATAACAAAAATTACATCTGTTGATGCATCCTCTGCTTGAAAGAAAAACAAAAGTTTTTTCCCCTGGGTCCTGTTTGAAAAATTTTATTGAGTTAACATATTCTTCCATTGGAAAAATTTCCCAAAGCGGAAATGGAATTTCATCAATATTACTAATGGGAGCATCTCTTTCGTTAACAATCAGTTCTCCGTTTTCTATGTAGGAAATGCTCTTAATATCCTTCAATGGTTTGTTGTGTATTTTTGCATCCAAAAGTTTGATTATTCCTTTTTCAAATTCACCAATTGCAATGATATCTGCTTTTGTTTCTTTGAGCATATATTCTGGAATTGGAGATGGACCAGAACCTCCAAGAACAAACCATGCATTTTTTTTATGAGCATTAATTGTTTTACATAACTCTCTTATAGTTTCCTCGAAACGTGCTGCCATGAAGCCTAATCCTATCAAATCATATTCATTTTCATCAAGGTGTTTTGCAAGATCCTCATTAGTGTAATGAAAAATATCCATGCAGTATGCTTCCACCTGAGCGCCATTCTCATGCAGAACTGCAGCAAGATATGCCGGACCAAGAGGAAGAAGATTGTCATCTTGGTAAACATCATGAATAATGAAAAGAACCTTGTTTTTCTTTGTAAACATCAGTTTAACCCTTTAAATCCGTATTTTTATATACAGATGAATAGTAAATATTTTCACAACATTGTTTAAAACACTTGTCTTTTTTCTTTCTGCCGTATTTTTTGGCAAATTACCAAATTATTGTTGTAACAAAAATAATATTAACAACAAAAAATTTAATATAAACAAACTAACTGAGACAATCATATGAACAATTACAATATTCTAGCAATAATTCCTGCAAGAGGCGGTTCTAAAGGCTTGCTAAAAAAAAATATTAAACTGCTTAACAAAAGGCCACTTATTTATTATGCTATTAGTGAAGCGAAAAAAGCAGGAATAAAAAAAATTGTTGTATCTACTGATAATAAAGAAATAGAAAAAATAGCAATTAAACACGGAGCGCAAACAATTATTCGGCCTAAAAAACTCGCAGGAGATTCAACCCCATTGCTTCCTGTTATAAAACACGCATTATCAGTTTTGCGTAAAGAAAAATATTTTCCTGATGTTGTTTTGGTTTTGCAGCCAACCAGCCCGCTCAGAAAGGCTTCTGACATAAAAAAAACATTAAAACTTCTTTATGGTTCAAAATCTGATTCAGTTATTTCTGTTACAAAACTAAGAAAACCTTTAGAGTGGATTCTTGAGAAAAATAACAAAGGTTTTCTTGTGAATAATTCCAGCAAAAAAATTTATGCAAGACAGCAGGCTAAAGAAAGATACTACCCTAATGGCGCAATTTTTGCGTCACGGACAGAATCAATAATGAAAAATAATCTGCTTTATGGTCCTAAGACAATAGGTTATGTAATGCCTGAGGAATCATCAGTTGATATTGATACAGCACTTGATTTTATTCTTGCAGAAAAATTATTGAAGGGGAAAAAATGAATATAAAAATAGGTAAAAAAAACATAGGTCCGAATGAAAGGGCATTCATTATTGCTGAAGCAGGAGTCAACCATAATGGCAGTTTCAGGATAGCTAAGAAGCTTGTGGATGAAGCGGTTGCTGCAGGGGTTGATGCCATAAAGTTTCAGACATTTTCTGCAGACAGGTTAGTCACGAGAGATGCTCCGAAAGCCGAATATCAGAAAAAAAACACGCATAATTCTGATTCTCAATATTCAATGCTGAAGAAACTCGAGTTAAGTGAAAAGAATCAAAAAGCACTGAAGAAATATTGTGATTCGAAAAAAATAATTTTTCTTTCTACTCCGCATTCAGGATTGGAGGATGTAGATTTTCTGTCAGGTCTTAATGTTGAGGCTTTTAAGATTTCTTCAGCCGATTTAACAAATATTCCTCTTATAGAACACGCCGCAAAAAAGCGAAAGCCAATAATTCTGAGCACTGGAATGTCCAATTTTGAAGATATTTCAAAAGCAGTTAGTACAATAATAAAAAATGGCAATAAAAAAATAATCCTCTTGCAATGCACTACTTCATATCCATGTAAATTGGAGGATGTTAATCTCCTTGCAATAAAAGCAATGGAAAAAAAATTCAATCTCATTGTGGGTTTTTCCGATCATACAACAGGAATACTGGCTTCGCAGTTGGCTGTTGCAATGGGTGCAAAGTTAATAGAGAAACATTTTACGCTTGATAAGAATATGCCAGGCCCAGATCACTGTGCATCCATTAACCCAAAGCAGCTTTCGGAATTTGTTCAAGGTATAAGATTAGTTGAAAAAATAATGGGGTCTGAGAAAAAAACAGTTTTACACTCTGAGAAGAGTAATATAAAAACTATTAGAAAAGGCATTTATGTGACACAACCAATCCCAAAAGGTACTAAAATAACCAGAAAAATGCTTTGTATAAAAAGACCTTTTGCAGGATTACCTCCAGAAAAACTCGCTTCAATTATAGGGAAAAAAGCAGTGAAAAATCTTGAAAAAGACATGGCACTGAAAAATAGTTATGTTCGCTGATTTTCAGTTCTCGAAAATTTTTTTCTGAAGAAGCTTTTGATTTATACTAGTTTTTGCAAGTATTTGGCAAATTTTTTTGCCTGCAGTTCCATTGCCGTAAATTATTCTGGCTTTTTTTGCTTTTTTAATAAATTTTTTGTCATACAGTGCTTTTATAATTGCCTTTTCAATCTTCTTTGCATCATGAGGCGCATCAATCACATTTGTGCTTCTTTCCCTGCCGTCCTGTCTAATCCCAATGTTAACTGCAGGTATTCCAAATGCTGCGCTTTCTATTATTCCGCTGCTTGAGTTGCCTACTATTGCTCCTGAAAATTTTAAGGTACTCAAATATTCCCTTTGTGACAGATTTTTGGATACAATAATCTGTTTCCCCGCATATTTCTTTATTTGTTTTATTATTTTTCTGGCGCCTGAATCCGAGTTAGGGTAAATCAAAATTGCCTGTACATCTAATCTCATAATTGCATCAAGGGTTTCTTTCATTTGTTTTTCTGCTTTTTCAGATTCAGTTGTCACAGAATGCTGAACAACAACAACAAATTTTTTCCCCAGGACAATTCCGTATTTTTTTTCAATCCATTTTTTTCCAAACAATTTTTCTTTAAGAATCGTGTCCATACAAGGCGCTCCAACCACATTAATTCTCCATGAGGACTCCCCCATTTTTTTTATTCTTTCAGCGCTTTTTTTTGTTGCAGGAAAATGAATATTTGCAAGTTTTGTTATTGCGTGTCTTACGGATTCATCAATCCCTGCTCTGCTTATGTCCCCTCCGTGAATGTGTGCAATAGGAATATTCATATAAGTTGCCGCAATTGCTCCAGCAAAAGCTTCTGTTCTATCCCCAAGAACAACAAGAAAATCAGGTTTTATTTTTTTCATTGAGCTAGCAATTCCTGCAATTCCCTTTCCCATTGATTCGGCCATTGAAAAACCATTGTCCTTTTCAGGGTTCATTTTGACTCTGGCGCTAATTCTAAAACCATCTTTTTCTATTTCTTTCACACTGTACCCGAATTCTTTTGAGAGGTGCATTCCAGTTGCTATCACAAAAAGCCTAAGTTTCGGGTGATTCCTGATTTCTTTCATCACAGGTTTCAAAAGACCGTATTCTGCTCTTGTTCCGGTGAGTACGCACACATTAATCATTTGAGTTCAGCTCTCCATAAAACTAATTTTTTTCCCTTATTGCTGATGTATGCTCCGTTGTATGGTTTTGAAAAAGCCCTTATTTTTCTTGATATTTCTTCCAGAGTTTCTTTTTCCGGATTAATGCAATTATCCTCTTTCTTTGGTTTTTCAAATTCACTTGCCTTTGATTCGTCCTGCTTTTTCCATAATACTTTTTTTTGTGCGATTAGAGGAAGGTATTTTTTCACAAGTTTCTTTCCTGCGTTAATAACCTTTTCATAAACTTCAGAAGAGTGATCATTTTTCTCAATTAAGAATTTTTCTTGTCCTGCAATATCTCCGTTGTCTATTCCTTCAGAAACACGGAACATTGTTACTCCTGATTCCTTCCAACCATGGAGAATGCTGTTTATAATTGGAGCAGAGCCTCTTCCTTTTGGCAGAAGAGTCGGATGAAATCCAATGAATCCTTCTTTTGGTATGTTCAAAATTTCTTTGCCAATAACCTGCCTCCATCCGCACATAACAATCAAATCCGGAGCGAGTTTTTTGATTAATTCTGCTTTGCGGTCCAATCTTTCTATTTCAAAAACATCTATTCCAAATTCTTTCCATTTTTTGTTTTCTATTCCATCATACATCACGGTTTTCGTTCCTTTTGCGAGTGTGATTATGCCGATAATATTTACTTCTTTAATAATAATTGCTTCTTTGAGTAGCTCATATCCAAATTGATTTGCAGACAGCCACAATACATTCATTGCTACCACATTTCCCTGATAATCATGAATGCTTCCGCGTTTTCTGTGCAGATTTCACTTCCACGTTTTCCTGCTAAAAGTTGTATTCCCTTTGCACTTCTAGGGTGAGGGTTTTTTTTCAATTCTGATTTGTAAATTTCAAATGCGCTTATTTTCTTTTTTAAAAATTTTGTTATATCTACCCAAAAATTCGGGCGAAATGTACCAATACCCCATTCAGTTTCCGAAAGTGTTTCATAACAAAGCAGCCTTATTTTTTTTGGAGGTCTGATTGCAACCATCGTGCCGTTGAAAACCATTGCATGATCCTGATTTAAATCACCCCAAAAATTAGTGTATACAATATCCGGATTTACTTTATCGACAACTTCTGTTATTTTTCTATTAATTTCTCCATGGGCTATTTCATTAAGTTTTATTGTTGGAAAATCCAGATTGAATCTTTTTTTTATTTTAAGCAGTTTGTCAACTTTTTTTTGCTCTTGAATTTTTTTTGCAATATATTCCTTTGACCATTTCGGTTCATGCGCTTTTGTAACAATGCAAACATAAACATCATCTTTGTTAGAGATGTGCCTGCAAATCGTTCCGCCAACCCCAAGTATTTCATCATCCGGATGTGCGCCTATAACAAGTACCTTCATTTTTTCAGCTCCTTTTAATACTGTTAATTCACTCAAATTAAAATGTTTGGGTACATTCCTTAACCTGTTTAAAGTTGGCTATTTTAGAAATTGTTTTTAAATATAAAGTATCCTATTTGGTTAATGTCCTCTGAAAGATTCAAAAACTGGGAAATGCCAGAAATAGAAGATGGAAAATTAACCAAATACAACTGGCTGGTTCAGCACAAGAATGGCTTTGTTTTGGGCGAGAAAACCGATATAGGCGCGTTTACTTACATTAATGCAAAGAACGGAGTGGAAATTAAAGAGTTTTGTCAGGTTGGTTCGCATTGCAGTATTTATAGTGAATCAACAATTGATGGTAAAAACGGCAAAGTTATTCTGGAAAAAAACAGCAGAATAGGTTCACATACAGTAATAATGCCTGGGGTTACAGTAGGCGAGAACAGTATTATAGGTGCCCATAGTTTTGTGAACAAAGATATTCCTGCCAATGTTGTTGCACTTGGATGCCCCGCAAAAGTTGTTAAAAAATTGTGAGAAATGTTTTTTATGGAAAAAAAATCAATACCTCTTTTCAAGATTTATTGGGATGAGGAAGATGTGAAATCTGTTGAGTCTGTTATAAGGCGCGGAACTTATTGGGCTACGGGTCCTGAGATTGCGGAATTTGAAAAAAATATTGCTGAATATATAGGTAAAAAATATTGCGTAGCATTCAATTCTGGCACCTCTGCTTTGCACTGCATGCTCCTTGCATATGATATTACAAGCGGTGAGGTAATAGTTCCTTCTTTTACTTTTATTGCTACTGCAAATGCTGTTGTCATGGCCGGAGCAAAACCGGTTTTTGCGGAAGTTGAAGAAGAGACATTTGGCCTTGATGTTAAGGATGTTGAAAGGAAAATCAATGAAAAAACAAAAGCAATTATTGTAGTGCATTATGGAGGCATGCCTGCACGCGATACTGAAGTTTTAAAGACTCTTGCAAAAGAAAAAAACATTTTATTTTTTGAGGACGCGGCAGAGTCGTGCGGTGCAGAAATTAACGAAAAAAAAACAGCATCTTTTGGCGATGCGGCCATACTAAGTTTCTGTCAGAATAAAATAATTACTACAGGGGAAGGCGGAGCAGTGCTTACCGATTCTGAAGAAATTTATGAAAAACTCAAATTGTTACGTTCTCATGGAAGACTTGATGAAGGTGAGGATTATTTTTCTTCGACTAAGGACATGGATTACATTAGTTTGGGTTATAATTTCAGAATGCCTGTAATGTGTGCTGCGCTTGGGAATTCCCAGCTTGCGAAAATTGACAAGATAATTGAATCCAGAAGAAAAAATGCGGAAATTTTCAACAAAGCACTTTTAGTAATTGACGGGGTGAAAATTCAGAACAATCCTGAAAATTTTTTCAGTGTTTATCAAATGTATACTATAAAATTAGAGAATAAATCCGCAAGGGATTCTCTCCAAGAATATTTACAAAAAAACAGTATAACCAACAAGATTTACTTTCCTCCATTGCACTTAAAGACCTTCTATAAAAAAATGGGTTTTGGGAAAGGCAATCTTCCAAGAACGGAACGCTTGTCAGATGAGGTTCTCACAATTCCTTTTTATCCGTCTATGACAAGAGAGGAAATACTATCAATTTGTGAAAAAATAGCAGAATGGTCCGAATTAAGGCGGAAAAATTGAGTTTTGAACCAGAGAGTATTAAAACATTTTCAGGGGCTTTTTTAGTAATGGATGCAGAGAAATTTTTCAAGGACAAGGATATTCTTGTTACTGGTGGTTGCGGATCTGTTGGTTCAGAGATAGTAAAACAACTTCTTGAGTATGACTTGAAAAGAGTCAGGGTTCTTGATAACAGTGAAGTTGCTCAGTTTAATCTTCTTCAACGCATGGAAAACAATCCAAAGCTTAGAGCACTTATTGGTGACATAAGAGAACCGCAAAGAGTGAAAAGAGCAATGAGGGGTGTTGACATCGTTTTTCATGCAGCTGCACTAAAGCACGTTCCATTATGCGAGTACAATCCTTTTGAAGCTGTTTCTACAAATGTTTACGGTACTCAGAATCTTGTTAATATTGCAGGCGAAGAAGGAGTTGAAAGATTCATTTCAATAAGTACTGATAAGGCAGTTAATCCTATCAACACAATGGGGGCAACAAAGCTCTTAAGTGAAAAAATAGTTCTCAATGCTTCAATTGGTGATGTGGATACAAAGTTTTCCTGCGTTCGTTTTGGTAATGTTTTGAATTCAAGTGGATCTGTAATACCTATTTTTGAAGAGCAGATAAAAAAAGGAGGTCCTGTTACTTTGACTTCAAAAGAGATGGTAAGATTTTTCATGTCTCTTCCAAATGCGGTTGAACTCATACTTAAGGCGGCTCAGGAAATGACCTCCAGAGAAATTTTTATACTAAAAATGAATGCTATGAAAATAATTGATCTTGCAGAAATTATGATTGAAGAAGTTGCTCCAAAATACGGCTACAATCCTAAAGATATTAAAATAGAAATAATAGGAAAGAGACCCGGTGAAAAAATGTCGGAACTGCTCATGACAACTGAAGAAGCAGAATATGCTGTTGAAAAAGATAATTTATTCATAATTAAGGAACAGCCGATAAGCATGTACAATACGGAGAAAAAACAATTCTCGGAACCCCTTTCAAAGCAATATGGTGCTAATAGTGCAAAGCTCCTTACTAGAGAAGAAATAAGAGAACTATTCAAAAATAATAAGAATCAGGACTAATGCCCCACTATTTTTAAATATCCTATAAGGCTAATATTTAAATGATTCATATTGAAAGCAATAAAATTATTTATACAATGGCAATTATTGCGTTTATTCCAATCCTCATTGTTTGTGCTGGATTCATCCAGAATGCGGATTCTTTTGCATCTGCTGATTTGAGTTCCAATATTGTTAATTTGTTTTTTTTGGAAAAATACGGTTATTTAGAGAATGCCGCTGAATGGCAAAACGGAAATTATTTAGCTCTTTCATTTTATTTCCCGCTGTCTTTTTTCTTTGCCCTGCCGATTTACAAACTGCTTTTGTTTTTCTCTGTTCCAAATGCGCTTTCATTAAGCGGTTTTGCGGTTATGCTTTTATCCGTGATTTTTTTACTTTTTATTGCAAAAAAAGAGTTTGCGAGTTTATCTTTAGGAATTATTTTTCTTTCTCTGGCTTTTTTTAATAAAATTTCAATTAATACTTTTTTTGAAACCCAAAGAATGGCCACTATTTTTGCATGGATTTTCTTTTTAGCATTTATGTTCAAATGTTTCCGTATTTTTAATAAAAAAGAATTCTCTTTCAAGGATGCGGTTTTCGTCGGCCTAACATGGTCTCTTTCAGTAATGGCTTATGCGCATTTCCTGTTATATGGTTTGTTTGTTTTCCCGTTTATTTTACTCATTAATAAGTTTGATTTTAAAAAAATCGGAATTGTGGCATTTTTAGTTTCATTAAATCTTATCTGGATTATTCCTGCATTCAGTTCTTATTCAGATTCTGCTATTTCAATAATGTCCTGGTTTTCAAACATTCCCTTAACTTTTTTTGCTTTTTCACTTTTGGTTTTGTCTGCACTTATTTATTTTTCTTTTAGTGAAAAAAATGAGGTGACAAAAAAATTCCTAAAATTTAATGCATTGATATTCGCATTTATTGTTTCAGGAGTATCAAGTTTCATCCCTGTTTTGAACAAGTTCATGTTTACCTTATATCTTCAGTACTTCACAGTTGTTGCAGTATATTTTTTAATCATGAAAATTTTGTCTTCAGATAAAAAAGTTCTTTATTCAGTGTTCTTGGTTGTCCTTGCTTCATCAGCATATTCAGCGGTTTATTTTTCTGATTTTAGTGATAGGGCCAATTTTAATAATACTATTTGCAAGGAAGCAGATGGTATTGCTGAGGATATAATAGAACCTTACATGTTTATTGGTGATTCGAAAGGATGTTACATTTCTGGTTATTTAGCCGCACAACATGGCAAGGTAACTTTATTTGACGGACTTTCTTATTCGCTTCCCATTCATTTGTATGAATCATATAATGAAATAAAAACAGAAATTGAGGTTGATTGTGATTCAACAGTTAAACTCATGAAAAAATTAAAAGCAGGTTCTGTTATTTGTACAAATGAATTTTGCGAAAAATTAAATTGTATTGAAACAATTGCATCTACTGAAAATCTGCAGGTTAAATCACTGAATAATTAGTTTTTTTTGTACCAATCAATCGCATGTTTTAATCCTGATTCAAATGGTTCTTTTGCTTCAAAACCGAGTATTTTTTTTGCCTTTGAATTATCGCTTGCTCTTCTTGGCTGGCCGTCAGGATAACTTGAATCTAATACAAGTTTCTTTTTTGATCCGGATATTTTTAGTATCATTTCAGCAAGTTCTTTTATGCTGATTTCCTGGTCGCTTCCGAGATTTAAGGGATCCGCAACAGGGTATTTTTCACAAACTTCAAGCAGACCTTTAGCAAGATCTTTGACATAAATAAACGATCTTGTTTGTTTTCCGGAGCCCCAAACAACCATTTTATCTCCTTTTGCAAAGGCTTTTTTTATCAATGCAGCGATTACATGGGATATGCTATCATCATACTTGTCCCGCGGACCATAAGCATTATAGGGTCTTGCAATAGCTATTTTCATCCCGAATTCTTCATAATACGCTTTTGCCTGTATTTCGGCCAGTCTTTTTGCCCAGCCATAACCGTAATTTGTCGGTTCAGGGCTATCTTTGAATCCTTCGCTTTCAGGAGTTGGAATTGTTACTTTTCTTGGATAAACACAAGCACTGCTGACAACCAAAAATCGTTCAATTCCTTCAATACGGCTTGCCTCCAGTATGTTGGTGTTCATGATAATATTTTCAGTTAATATTGAACCTGGGTGTTTAATGTTATACTCTATACCTGCAACATTACTGGCAAGGTTCAGTACAATGTCCATATTTTTTACTGCTTTTTTACAGTCTTTTTCATTAGAAAGGTCGGCTTTAATTATTTTGATTTTTTCAGGATTTTCAATATTCTGTTTGATTTTTTTGCTTTTGGAATCTCTCACGGTTATTGTGGTATTTGCGCCTAATTTAATCAGTTCATCAACTACATGGCTTCCTACAAAACCAGCTCCGCCTGTTACCAATACATTTTTGTTTTTATAAAATGACATAATTAAAATCCCTTATTTTTAATGTGTTTTTTCCATCCTGCATTATTGTGAATATTAAATAATATTTTTATAACATTATGTATTTTTAGTTTTTGAATAACTAATTGAAGATTCATAGTTATACAATTTATCTTCCTTCAAATTCTATTAAATTAAAAACTTTGTATCCTGCTTTTTCAAGTTTATTTTTTCCGCCTAACTCCGGGAGGTCGACTATAAAACTGCATTCAACAATTTCTCCGCCAAGTTTAGTAATCAGTTTACATGCAGCCAATGCGGTTCCTCCTGTTGCTATTAAATCATCGGCAAGCAGAACCTTATCTCCTTTTTCAATTGCATCTTTATGAATCTCTATTTTATCTTTTCCATATTCAAGATCATATTCTTCAAAAATTGTTTCAGCAGGAAGTTTGCCGGGTTTTCTGATTAAAACAAAGCCTAATCCTAATCTATTAGCCAGAACTGCGCCTGTGATAAAACCTCTGGATTCTATTCCAACAACAACATCGATTTTTTTATTTTTGTACCTTTCCACCAGCAAATCAATCATCTGATTAAAACCGCCTTTGTCTTTGAGAAGAGTTGTGATGTCCCTGAACATTATGCCTTTTTTTGGCCAGTTTGGAACAGTTCTTATTTTCGATTTTATAATTTTTTGAATATCAATTTTTTCTTTTTTATTTTCTTTTAAATTCGAAATCAGTTCCTTCACAAGTAAGAATGAGTTTTTTGATGCTACTCTGCAGAATTCCGTAAAATCAACTGCTGCTGAGTGATCGGCTTTATCTGAAATTGACCGGATAATTAAATGATGCGTATTATTTAATCCGCATACATGTGCTACCGCAGCACTTTCCATGTCAACACAATCTCCCCTGAATTCTTTTCTTAGTGATTCGGATTTTTCTTTT
This sequence comes from Candidatus Iainarchaeum sp., assembly GCA_043812975.1. Lineage (GTDB taxonomy): Archaea > Iainarchaeota > Iainarchaeia > Iainarchaeales > Iainarchaeaceae > UBA493. Next base: position 30,422 of record JBDRLP010000063.1, read on the forward strand.
GTGGTTATGAATTGGTCTCCTGTAAGTATTCTTCCCTCAATTGCATTCAATCCGATTGATTTTGCTGCAGTAGAAGCAACTTTTCTTAGTTCTTCAGAAGCTGTAAAAATTCTTAATTCAGTGAAGGGAATTTGACCTTTTTCAAAGCCTAAATCTTCAGCATTGATATCATGCTGAATACTATCTTTGGAGATAACTATATCTTTTATATTTAAATCTGGGTTGAGTGCTCCTGCAACACCAGTAAATATAATTGATGTTACTTTGAAATTAATAATCAATATTTGAGTGCATATTGCAGAATTAACTTTTCCTGCACCGGATTTTACAATCACAACTTCTTTTCCTGCAAGTTTTCCTGAAAAAAATGTAAATCCGCACAATTCTGTTTTAATCGTTCCTTCTAACTCAGATAAGTATAATTCTATTTCTTCATCCATTGCCCCGATTAGACCTATTTTTTGCATAATACTTTTTCCCCCAGTTAATTTTAACTTTGTTTATATTTATTTGGATTTTTCAAATTAGAAATTTTTGACCATTTTACGGGATTTAATGTATTCAAGAGATTTTTTCCTTTCTTCTTTTAATTCCTCGTTTGACATCACATCATGCTTGAAAATAAAATCTGCATCCATTTCTTCTTCCTTTCCAAGACCGAGTGTCATTATATATTTTTTGAAATCCTCTTCATCCATTTCCAAACCGAATGTTTGCATATTGTCGTGAATGTCACATCCAGGAAACGGAACCAAAGTTGAAACATCAACTGCGTCAGGATTTGTTTCATCACAGAATTGTATTAATCGATCAGCATAACCGAGTTTTTCTCCAGGCAGACCTATTATGAAAAAAGTCCTTACCTGCATTCCTACTTTTTTCGCGATTTTTATAGCGCTTTTTACATCTTCAATTTTTATTCCTTTGTTTATTTTTTCAATTACATTCGGATCAAGAGACTCAACACCGTAAGAAATTTCTTCGCATCCTGCATCTTTCATCAGTTGTAAAATTTCTTCAGTTATTTGGTCAACTCTTGTTCCTGCTCTCCACCTGATTTTAAACGGCTTTATTTTTTCGCAAACTTCTTTTATCCAGTCTTTTCTTGCAGTAATAGTGTCATCGTGAAATCTAAAATTTTTCACATTATATTTTTCTATAATATATTTTATTTCTTTTACAACATTTTCAGGAGTTCTTAATCTTAATCTTCTTTGCCACATTTTTTTGCTTGCACAGAATGCACAATTGAAAGGGCATCCTCTTGAAGTAATTACTGTTGCCGTGGGACCTGCTCCTACAAAAAGCCCGTTTGCACTGAAAACATTTTCAAAAGGCAACATATCTCTGGCAGGAAATGGAATGCTATCCAGATCTTTAATAAGGTCACTTTGGTAAAATCTTTTTTCATTATTGCCTTTTCTAAAATCATTTAATATTTCCAATATTGTGTTTTCGCCTTCTCCTATTCCGATTTTGTCAAAAATAGGATCTATTTTATTAGGCACAGATGTTGCATGTATTCCTCCGATTATTGCCCAAGAATTTTTATTTTTGGATTTTGCGATTTCGGCGATTTTTTTGGCTGCGAGATAATCAGGAGTAGTGGCGGTCAGTGCATAAACATCTGATTTTCCTATATGCTTTGAGAATTCTTCTGGAGCTTTACATCTCAGATCAGTTATGACAACATTGTACCCTTCTTTTAGAGTAACCGCTGCTAAGTACATTATACCAAGTTCTGGGTTTCTCATTTCATCTCCAAGATAAGGTTTTGGAGGTATTAAAAATTCTATTTTTGTGTCCTTTTTTTCTATTATTTTTTTTTCAGAATCCATTTAAACACTCAATAAACCATAAATTGAACCTTTTAAAAAAACTATTCCTTAAGCAATCCTCTTAATTTTTGTTTAAATGCACTTATAGAAAGAGTTTGTTCAAAAAATTTCCTCGAATTAAAACCCATTTCCTTAATTTCTTTTTTGTTTTTTTGCGAGAATTCCAGCATTAAATCCGCCAGTTTTTTGTAATCATTCTGTGGAAATGTTTTCCCACAATTATTATCATCAATTATTTCTTTCAAATCCCCGGTGGAAGTGCTTAGAATAGGTTTTCCAAGTTCAAGATAAGTAGAAATCTTATGTGGGTAGGTGTATTCTGCAAAATCTCCCCTGTAACCGCAGAGAAGAACATCACAGCTCTCAAGAGCATCTAAAAATTCTTTGTCATCAACTCTGCCCAGAAATTCAATATTTTTTTCCGGAATTTTGGAGTATTTTTCTTTATCAACTCCCGCAAAAACAAATTTCAATTCAGAATCTTTCTTCAGGCACAATTTGGCTGCTTTCAGTAGCGTGTCAACTCCCTGATAATAAGCATCATTCCCTCCATATCCAAAAACAAAACCATTGTGGTTTTTTCCATTTTTTTCCGCAGTGCTTTTCACAGGCCCGTAAATTAGATATATTTTGCTTTTCATAAACCCATATTTTTTCTCTAAATAAATTCCCATTTTTTTGCTTGGAATAACTATCTTGTCTGCACTTTTCACTGCTATCCATTCGCATATGCGAATGAGAAAATTTTTTTGAAATTTTCCAAGTGAATGAATTTCTAAAATATGTTCGCAGCCAAAAAGCAAACGATAAAAAGCGACAACACAACCCGCAACAAGCGCTATTGAATAAATTTTTTTAGGCCTCTCTTTCACAAGTTTTATGAAAAGTATAGCCATTACAATCGGCTCTCTGAAAAGCTGCGTTACTGCATAAATCCCCGGAAGTTTTCTTAATTTGCTTTGCCCCAATCCATCGAGTTTTTTTGTAAAATCTATTGTGTTTGAATTGTAGCTGCTTGTTGAGAGTACCTTAATTTTAGTTATTTCTCCAAGTGAATCGATTGTTGTTCTGGTTCTTGTCGGAGTTCCGGTTTTTGTTTTCAAATCAAAATTCGTGACTACATATAACAGTTTATTCATTGTATTGCCTCAAAAACTTAATCAGAGAGAAACTGCTTTTTTTGATATCTCTTCTCATAACTCTTGGTTTGTGCTTTTTATAATCTTTTGGTACAGGGATACTAATTCCTTTTTATTGAACTATTTTTATGGTTAACTAACTATCAATTAATTCTATGAATCTCCCCTCAACAGATTTTTTTAAACATAATTTTGAATCTAAGATTATAGCAATAGCTGTTTGTGTTTACATTTTATCCTTTCTGATTTTTTACCCGTCTTTTTATGCTTCAATAGATGAACATGGTTATCTGCAGAATACAGTCCGTCTTGCAAATGGCTCTATAGGGGAACCAGATGCTGAATATGCTGGAAGAGCCATATTTAATGGAGAAGAATATATTTCCACAAGAGTCATCGGGAAATCAGTTTTTCTTCTTCCATTCATAGTTTTTGGTTTGAGCGGTGCAATGTTTTCAGGTCTTGTTATTCACCTTCTGAATTTTTGCATTCTACTTTTGCTGTTCAGAAAAATCAAAATTAATAAAATGTTTTCCTTGCTTTACCTTCTTCTGCCGACTTTTGTTTGGGCATCAAGAACTCTTTATCCGGGTTTACTTGTACTCACATTTTTCCTTGCTGCATTTTATTTTTATTTCTCTGAAAAAAAGAAGCACAGTTTTTTCACTGGTCTTTTTTTCGGGCTGGCAGTATTAACCCGAAATGATGCAGCCTATGGAGTTGTTGCCCTGTTAGTAGTAATGCTTTTCAAGGACAGAGAAAAATTATTTTACACAGTGCTTGGCGGAATAGCACCAGCTCTTGCACTATTTTCAATTAATTATTTCCTGTATGGAGGTGCCTTATCAACCGGTTCTGGAAGCATTTCTAATCTTCTATTCAATTATGCATCTGACAACATTGTAACTTTTGCAGTTTACGTTGCATTGCTCATGGTTTTTTTGCCTCTGATTCTAATCTCGCCTTTCTTTGAGAAAAAAACAGGGGCCAAGTGGGAGTTTGCTGCATTTTCCATTGCTTATCTTGTGATGAACAGCACGTTTACAAACTTTTTCACATTTGAATTCTCATTCCATTCATTGGTGACATCGAGAATGCGTTACCTAATTCCTTTAATCGGAGTCTTACTAATTCCTTACTCTGCTTTTCTGACAGAGCTATCAGAAAAAGGATTTGCAAAAAAGCACTTTAAAAAAATAGTCGTAGTTGTTTTAGTGTTACTTTCAGTTGGCACAATTGTTTTGTCTTCCGTCCATGCAGATTTTTTGCATGAGAAACGGACATTAGTTTTCGAATCGGTTTACTCAAATACTCCTGCTAATGCATTAATTGTCGGAAGCAGTGATGATGCGATGTTTTTTGTGAAAAAACTTTTTCCTGACAGAAAATATCTCAACATAAACCCTGGTTCAGATCTCGGCGGAAACCCTGAGAATATCAGAGTGATTGAAAAAATTAAAGAAAATAAGGAATCTTATCTTTTACTGATATCCTATACTCATGTTGAGGAAAAAAATTCTCCAAGATCTGAACTAGTTGACTCTGAGAGGAAAGAAATATTCAATTTTTATGAAGCTAATGCAGAGTCATTTGATTTGATTGCTTTTGAGCCTGAAATACAGATGTGGCTGTATAAGTATAATGGCGGAGAACTAAAAAATTCTGTGTCAGGTGAACAAAAGTGAATGTTCTAATGCATGCGGCAGGCCCATTCTTTGAAGAAGGAGGCGTGAGCAGGGTTGTAATTGAGTTATCTCGTGAACTGCGGTTGAAAGGAGTTGAGGTTGATTTTATTTTTGGAACCAATCCGGAAAATTACCCTAATGTGGATTCTTATCTGGACTTCCTCAAAGGCCCGTTGAAAATAATAAAGCATTCTTCATTAACCGGATTGTTATTTTCAAACAAAATAGCGGGAAGAAAATATGATGTTATACATTCACATACTCCGGAAGCTGCTTTTGATTCGCTGAAATTTTCCTCTAAAACCAGGACAAAAACTCTTGTTCATTTGCATGGTTTTGACAAGAGCCTTCATGAGGAATGGCTCAAGGAAATAAAATTGAACAGACTTCAAAATGATTTTTTTACAAATTATTATCTGAGAAAATCGATTTCAAAAGGTGACAAGGTATTTGATAAATGTGAAAATTTCTGTGCGATTTCAAGAAGCGTGATTAGTGAAGCAGAAAAATTTTACAGCAAAACACCTGCGCTGGTTTACAATGCATTTAATCCTGAAGAAAAAAAGTTCTCGATTTCCCAAACTACACTAAGAAAAAAACTCGGGTTAGGTAAGGATGAAAAGATTGTGCTTTTTGTTGGAAACAACGGCTGGCGTAAAGGCCTTCCTTATCTTTTGGATGCAATGGAAATTCTCCCATCTAATTACAGGCTTGTTGTTATAGGTTTGAATGAAACAATCAATAATAAAAAAGTGATTAATATTGGATGTTTACCTCATACTGCTTTGTTTGATTATTATGCTTTGGCAGATGTTTTTTGCATGCCGTCTCTCTATGAACCTTTTGGTCTCGTTTATCTTGAGGCACAGTCATGTGAAACTCCATGCGTGGGTTCCTTTGGTACCGGCGCAGAGGAATTAATTACAGATAAAAGAAATGGATTTCTAGCAAAAAAAAGAGATTTTCAAAGCATTGCGGATTCGATTGAAAAGGCAGTAGAAATCAAGGGGAAAATTAAAACTGATTTTAAGAAATTCTCTTGGGAAAAATCCGCCAAAGAACTTCTGAAAATTTACGATTCATTGTGATTTAAATAAATTAATCAGTTTTCCACCATCTTTCAGGGAATTTTTTTGCAAGGATTTCATCCCCTTCTCCAACAGGCTCAAGACCTACGGCTCTCATGTCTGCATCAACCATTATTTTTATCAAGTCATCAAAACCTATTTTGAATTTCCAATCTAATATCTTTTTGGATTTTGAAGTGTCCGCCTTAAGTACTTTCACTTCTGTAGGTCTGAAATATTTTTCATCAATAATAAGATATTTGTCATAATTAATTCCTGCATATTCAAATGCTTTTTCCACAAATTCTTTGACTGAATGGGTTTCTCCGGTTCCGATGACAAAATCTTCAGGATTTTCTTGTTGCATCATCTTCCACATGAATTCAGTATATTCAGGTGCGAATCCCCAATCTCTTTTCGCATCCATGTTTCCAAGATAAAGCTTTTCTTGTTTTTTTGCTAAGATATTTGCAATTGCGCTTGTGACTTTTTTTGTAAGGAATGTTTTTCCTCTTCTTGGGGATTCATGATTGAAAAGTATTCCATTACATGTAAAAATATTGTAAGCATCACGATAATTTATAGTCATGTAATATGCATAGGCTTTTGCGGCAGCATAAGGGCTTTGAGGCTGAAAAGGGGTTGTTTCGGACTGTGGAGGTGGCGATGAACCAAACATTTCACTACTTGAAGCCTGATAAAATTTTGTTTTCATTTTACTTTTTCTAAGAACTTCAAGAATTCGGGTGGTGCTTAGGCCAGTTACATTGCCGGTATACTCTGGAATGTCAAAGCTGACTCTTACATCGCTTTGTGCACCCAGATGATAAATTTCGTCTGGCTTGGTGTTGTATATAAGATTTGACAGTTGCCCAGAATCTGACAAATCTCCATAATGTAAAAACATTTTTGCCTTAGGGTCATGGATGTCAAGCAATATATGGTCAATCCGTTCAGTATTGAAAGTTGAAGCCCTCCTAATAATTCCATGTACAATGTAACCCTTACTTAAAAGAAGCTCGGCAAGATATGAACCGTCTTGGCCGGTTATCCCAGTTATAAGTGCTGTTTTTTTCTTTGCCATCAATATAACTTTTGTGTTATCTATTTAAACTATTTTGGGTTCATTCATCGAGGTTTCCGAATAAATTGTCTCAAGAAGAGTAATTTTATTTTTCCATTTGAATTTTTTTGCAGCACTGACAATACTTTTTGCTATGTTTAAGTTGTTTTTTTGCATAATCTTAACAATCTTCTTTGCACTACTTTTTTTGTCTGTAAAATCAGTGAAAAAATCCGTTTTATCTTTTAATATTTTTTCAAATCCGTTATTCCTTTGCACTATGGGTATACATCCAGAAGCCATTGCCTCAACTAAAGTTAGACCAAAGCCCTCATATTGTGAAGCAGACACAAAGAATTCCGAAGAAGCATATAATTGGACGATTTCTTCCTGTGAAGGATTTAAGATGAAGGAAATGTTTTCTTCCAGACCTAGCAGATTTACATTTTCCTTAAATTCCGAGAAAAGATTCCCCCAATCTGTTCCTGCGATTATGAGGGAAAAATCTTTTTTGGATTTTTTTATTTCTGCAAAAGTTTCAAAAAGCAATTTAATTTTCTTGTTACTTGAAAATCTTCCCACAAAAATGAAAGAGTTTTTTTTCTTTTTTCCAGACTTGAATCTTTTAAGATTGACCCCGTTTTCCATGAGAATAACATTGCCTGATATTTTTAAGAACAACTCTGAATCATTTTTACTTACTGCGATTATTTTGTCTGCTAATCCTAAAACAATTTTTTCAAAGAAATTGAAATAAATTTTTTTCACAAGTCCGAGGCTGGGTGTGTGGAAAATTCCTCCATGTGTTGATACTACTACGGGTTTTTTATGGATCCATTTAGTAAGGAGCAAAAAATCGGAAAAAAAACCAATGCCGTGCACGTGTACAACCTCGCAATTTTTTATTTTGTTCAAAACCGAAAAGCCAATTTTGTAATATTTTAAATCCACAAAAGGAATTCTTTCAACAATAATTTTTCCAATTTTTTCTTTTGCTTTTAATCTTTTGCCTGAATTAGCGCATTTATCAAGACAAATCACTTTTACTTCGTGTCCATGTTCTATAAGTATATCGGAAATATCTTCAACCACTCTTTCCATGCCGCCGATACACGGAGAATAATGGTTAACTACTTGAGCTATTCTCATTTTTTTCCCTTCAAAATGTTGTGGGTAATAAATCCTGTTACTAATCCTATTTGGAAAGCAATTGTTCTTAGTGGAATTATTACAATTGATGCAAGAGCAACAGTTTTGTCTTTAGACCATGCGTAAAAAGTGAACTGCAGTGTACTCAACAAACCAAGTGCGCCAATTATTCCAGAAATTCCGAGTGAAATCGCCGCCAATACTAGCTGATTTGCCCAAAAGAGTGGAATTGATGCTAAAAACAGCACAATTCC
>JBDRLP010000064.1:0-12328 GCA_043812975.1 Candidatus Iainarchaeum sp.
CCAGATCTTTTCGGAATACCTAATGTTGAAGTAGAGGAAAACTCAGGAGTAAACTCAAACCTAATAGACCTTTGGGATTACGCTGATGATTTTGAAGATTTTGATTACCAATTAGATTTCAGAATAGTAACAGAAACAAACTCGGCTTTGGTTGATTGTTTCATAGAACTTGACAGATACTTAAGCTGTGATGTTGAACAAGCAAACTCAGTAGGTTCAAGCTCAGTAACTGTAGAAGTAGAAGATACAGACGGAGCAACTGATTTGGATAGTTTTACTGTTAGTGTAATCTCAAGCAATGACAGACCAAATTTAAGCGGAATACCAGATGTTAAAGTTGATGAAAACGATGGTTTCCAGAACAATATTATAGATCTTTTTGATTACTCATATGATAATCAGGATTCAGATTCAGAATTAGATTTTGTAATTACAAACCAGACTAACTCTGGTTTAATAGATTGTTTTATTGATTCAGACAGGTATGTTGACTGTGATGCTCCTAATAATGACCAAACAGGAACAAACACAATAACTGTAAGAGTAAGAGATACGGATGGATCAACAGATACAGATACTTTCAGAGTAATAGTAATAGAACTCGATACTAACGAAGATCCAATATTATCAGGAATACCAGATGTGGAAGTTAATGAAAACGACGGGGTTCAGAACAACATTATAGATTTGTTCCCTTATGCTTCAGACAACGAAGACACTGATTCAGAATTAAATTTCGAAATTGTTAACCAGACAGACCCTGATCTTATATTTTGTGAAATAGATCAGGACAGATATATTGACTGTGACCCTCCAAGAACAAATGACACAGGAACTAACACAATTACTGTAGAAGTAACTGATAGAGATGGGGCAACTGATCAGGATACTTTCAGAGTTATAGTAAAAGATAATGGTAATGGCGGAAGCAATGATGCTCCAAGAATTAGTGGTTTGCCGGATCTTGAAATAGAGGAAAACTCAGGGCAAAGAAACAACTTGGTGGATTTACATTCATACGCTTTTGATAGCGAAGATTCTGACTCAGAATTAGATTTCAGGATTTCTAACCAGAGCAACACAAGCCTCATTTACTGTACAATTGATCAGGATAGGTACTTTGAGTGTGAAGCTCCAAGAAATGATTATACAGGCACAAGCACAATTACGATTGAAGTAGAAGATACAGACGGAGCAACAGATTCAGATACTTTTACAATAGAAGTTACAGCACAAAACTCAGGAGTATGCTCAGATATTGATATTGTTACAAGAACCATTTTCATTGATGAAGATGACACAGAAACAATAAGGTTTGACATCATAAACAGAGGAGACGATGATTTCAGAGTATTTGATGCAGATGTTGATGTAACAAACAACAGCACTTATTTAGACGCAAGAGACCTTGATTTTGATACCTTAATCAGAGAAAATGATGAAGGGGAAATAGAAATAAGATTAGACAGCTCTAGTGTTTCAAGCGACAAAGAAGCAACAGTTAAAGTAAGAATCAGAGGAGAATTTGACAACGGAAGAAGTTGTAGTTTCTCAGATATTGAAGAATCGTTCAGAGTATGGATTGACAACGAAGGGTCAGGCGGAAGCACAAGCAATTCCTGTTCAGATATTGATTTTAAACAGAGAACAGTTTCAATGGATGAATCTGACACTGAAACATTCAAGTTTGATGTTGAAAACAATGGAAATGACGATTTTAGAATTACAGATGTAGATGTTTACGAAAGCAGCTCATATTTGAGCGTAGTTGATTTTGATGACAGAGGCACAATAAGAGATAATGATGACCTTGAACTTGAAATAGAACTAAGAAGCAACAGTGTTTCAAGCGACAAAACAGCAACTGTTTACGTTGACATAAGAGGAGAATTTGATGATGGAAAAACCTGTAGCTTTTCACAAATCGGCAGGGAATCATTCAAAGTTGAAATCGAAAACTCAGGAAGTTCAGGAAGCAGCACTAGTTGCAACGATATAGAAATTGATGCTTCAGACGTAACAATACAGGAAGACAGTTCAAGAACAAAAATAATCAAAATAAAAAATGACAACAGCAGAAACTTTGAAGTTGATAATATTACTGTTTCAGAAAGCAATTCTTACTTTAATATCAGCACAATAAATGAACCTGAAAGAATCTCAGCTAACGATGACGGAGAACTTGAAATTAAAATATACACAAACAGCGTTTCAAGTGACAAAAGCGGAGATGTAGAGGTAAGGGTTTCAGGAGAATTCAGCAACGGAGTAAACTGTTCAGGCTCAAAAATAACAGAAAAGTTTAAGGTTACAGTAGATAACACGGAATCAGGAAGCTCAAACAACGATGATTTTAGTGGTTCTGTAAAAGTAGACTTTTCAAACAACTTTGCAATCTTAGAAAAAGGGCAAACCAAAAACATTAATGTTACAATCAAAAATGGTTTGAATGACAGGCAATGTTTTGATTTAAGTGCTAATGATACTACAGTATTCACAACCTCCCTATCAAGCACAGAAGTATGTATTGCTGAGAACGGCACAGAAACAATCAGCATGAGTATAACCGGAAGGAACTCAGGAACAGATAATGTAAAATTCAAGGCCGAGTATGATGGTATTTCAAAGATTAAATTTGTAAGCGTGGAAGTTCTGGACGATGGAAGCACCACAGGAGACAGACCACAAATAAGTATTCCTGATGATCCAGCAGATCTTTTCAGGGATAATGAAATAATCCTTACAAACTCAGGAACAGAATTAAGAAACGTTACAATAAGGGCTTTGAACGCACCAGAAGGAGTTAATATTGAAGAAGTTTACCTAAGCAGATGGGAAACAGGAGAAACCCTCGGAATAGAAGTTGATGTAGAACCTGGTTTTGACGGAGTTGTTGATATTACCTTAAGCATTAGCTCAGATTCAGGCTCAATAGGAGTACCAGTAGAATTCAGAGCAAGCGAAGGTCAAGGTTTTACAGGACTAGTTGGATTGGCAACCACTGCAGGAATGGCCATTGGATTGATTATAATCGTGGTTTTAGTCATATTAGGCATTTTAAGCATATTTTCAAAGAAATAAACTTTTTTCAAACAAAGAAACATTTATATATGAGCTAAGCAGCAATAGATATAACAAAGTCGAGTGAACAAGTGAACTTATTATGAAATTGTGGGGATTATTAATTTTGGTTTTAGCATTGCTCTTATCAACAGGAGCATCAGCTTTTGTGAATAGCCTAGAAAACACAATCAGTGTTGGCGAGACAGCTTACGAATTATCTTACACAGTTGAAAACACTTCAAACATTAAACAACCACTTACAGTCGATTATGATTTGCCAACTGATTTTGAAATTGTTAAGCAACCAAATTATGTTAACGCAAACTCAACACAGGAAATTGTTGTAAAAATTTTACCACAGCAAGGGTTTGAAGGAACAACTTATACTGGAATGATTACAATTAACCTCGGCGGAAACAAAGCTGAAAAAAGAATTAATGTTTCATACTTAAAAGAAAACACCTGTACTGTTGAAAGAGAAGTTTCAGTAGAGGAAGATAAGGTTACAATTTTACTTAAAAATAATTCTTACAATGGCAAAACAATGAAATTATCTGAGGTTAAGAATCTGCCAAATGATTGGGTTCTTAATACGGGTGCAAGTTTTGTTCTGAACAGTTTTGAAAAGAAAACTTATGAACTTGAATTGCAAAAAGAAAGTTCATTTGATGGAGAACTTGAATTCGTTTTTGAATGTCAAGGAGAAACTTTTACAAACAAAGTAAAAGTAAAACATGAAGGAAATGATTTCACTGGTTTTGCAATCGCAGGAAGTGCGCTTTATAGTGTTGATTCTGAATTAATCATTGATATTTTCTTGGTTATCATAGCGGCAATATTACTGATAGCTTTTATCGCAAGACTAGTAAAAGTTTTGAATTCAGACGGAAAGCAGACAAAAATCGAGGTGGACCAATGATTAGTTCAAACAAGTCTAGAAAAGTCCTACCGAGCACAAGCGAGGTGGACGCGTACCCCACCGACGCAACGGTGGAGGTGGACCAATGAACTTTTTAAAACATGCAATACTAGCAATAACATTAATTTTAATTTCAATGACAGCAATAGCTGCATCAACTCCGGAAATCGAAGGAGTTCCAGATATTACTATTCAAATGAACGCTGATCCAATGGAAAAGTTTGTTGACCTAAGGGATTATGCAAAAGATGATTTTTCAAGCGCAGGAAATTTGTTTTACAAAATAAAAAACGAATCCAATGTACACTTAATTGATTGTTTTATTGAAGATGATTATTATGTTAGTTGTGAAGCTCCAATGAACGGAGTTTTGGGAACAAACACAATCACTGTTCAGGTTATTAACTCAAAAGGAACAGCTGATGATGATTCGTTTAATGTAAAAGTTTTTTCAGACGCAGTTCCTGAGCAGGTTATTTTCTCAGTTGACAGAGACGAAGTAATAATTGAACCAAGCGACTCAATCAACGTTGTTCTTACAATAGAAAACCAATACCCTGAAAGAAAATGCTTTGAATTAGATGCTGAACTCGATCATGATGAAAGAGACGATATAAGGGCTGTTCCTGCAAAGGACAGTTTTTGTTTGAATGCAAACGAAAAAACAAGCCTTTCAATGACTATTACAAGCTTTGATGATGCTAGAGCAGATTTTTACGATGTTGATGTAATCCTCGATTATGGCAACGGAAGCAGAGAATTAAGAGTAGATGTGGAAGTTGTTGATTTAGAAAACCCACTGGAACTTGTCAGAACAAGTGACTATTATGTTTGCAGAACTCCTTACACTCAGGAAATTGAAGTAAGGCTTGAAAACAATTCAAACAGATACCAGGAAATTCAATTAAACGCAGAACACGAATTATTGATGCCTGAGTTTGAATACCCGGTAACAAGATTAGCTGCAAATGATTCTGATGAAATGGTTATGAGAATTCATGTTAACCAGACTACAGCATTAACTGATTACACAATACCGGTTTTCATCAGAAGTGAAAATCATTTTGTTGAAAGAGACATTAAAATCAGGTTAATTGCTTGTGAAGATAATGTTTTTGATCTTGATGTTACTCCAAACGAACAAAGAATTGAAAGAGGAGACAGGGAATTCTACACAGTAATCCTTACAAGTGCTGATGATGAAGCACAGAATGTAAGATTAAGTGTTGATAGTGATTTACCAGCAGAACTTGAAAGTTATAATGTTTACTTGCAGGCTTATGGTGAAGTAAAACTTGACCTAGAGGTTAGAGCAAGAGAAAGCGATGATGACGGAAACCATAAGATTAAAGTTACAGCATGGAATAGCAAAGAAACAGAACAAGAAACTGTAAAAGCAATAGTTGAATCTGAACACAAACTTGAAATGATTATAGAAAATAATGACTTTGAAGCAAGAATCTGTTCAGCAACTGATGGACAGGTATTCGAAGCAAGAATCCTGAACACAGGAGACTATGATGAAACAGTAGAACTTACACTTGCACACGTACACGAGTCTATACAGGCGATTCTCTCCGAGGATGAAATTGATATAGAGGCAGGGGGAGAGAAAACAGTGTACGTGTTCATAAATCCTTCATACGGAACACCGCTTGGAAACTACACATTAACTTTAATAGCTGAATCAGATCACGATGAACTGAGGGAACAGCTAAGATACAAAGTAGTTGAAGCAGAACAAAACGCAATCGAGGGAATAATTGAAATAACTTCATACCCAAGAGAAGTTGTTCTTGTTCCGGGTGAAGAAAAATTACTTAGCTTTACAATAAAAAACCCGCTTTACGGAAGAATGGATAATGTAAGATTAAGATTCTTTGGAGCAAATAACGGAATAACTGTTTTTCCAATGAGCTTAGGTTCATTAGAAGCAGGAGAAAGCATTACAGTTAAGAGAACAATAAAGGCTTCAGAATCAGTATCAGAAAAAACATACGATTCAGTGATTGAAGTCAGGGCAGATGGCTATGTAACCGCTGTTCCAATGAGGATTAAAATCACAGAAACTCCGGAAAAAGAAATTGACGAAGAAGCCGGTTTACTGGCAGGATTCGCTGTTTTAGGCGGAGGAGAGATAATTCTCGGAGGGGTTATAATTATAATACTTCTCTTAGCAATAATAGTAATGTTGTCACTACTTAACAGTAACGAATCAAAAGGGACAGAATACTTAACAGAAAACAATGGGACGTGAAACAAGATGGATTACAAAATATTACTAGCAGGACTATTACTGATTACTTTTGGAGTTTATGCACAAAGTGCTGATGTTTCAGGAACTTGCGGAAACGACTCTCTTCAATGTGATATTTCACTTAACAACATGGAACTTTGTAACAATTCAACAGTTACAGAAACTTATGACGCTTATTTTAACGGAGAATACTCTCAGTGGTTTAACGTAATCCCAAGCCAAGTTACATTAGCACCTGGTGAATGTACAGACTTGAAAGTTTATACAGTTGCAAACTGTTATGCAGACCCTGGTTTTTACACAGCAAATTTAATTATTCAGGATGGAGAAACTCTATCAGTTACATGTGAACTTGATTTAAGACAAGGACACTTTATTGAGATTGAAGTTGAACCTCAAAGTCAGAACGCAACTCAGTGTGAAGAAAAAGTTTACGATTTAATTGTTACAAACAACACAATTGTTCCAAACCAACAGATAGAAAGAGTAGACCTAAGCATTAGCGGTATACCAGAATCATGGTATGTTTTGGAAGAAGAAAGAATCCTTGTAGATAAAGGAGAATCAGAAATAGTACAACTAAGAGTTCAGGCACCTTGTGATACAGATTTCGGAGCTTACGATTTTACTGCAAGAGCAACTTTACCAAACCCTAACTTTTATGACGAGGATAACGGAGAATACGTTCTTAATCAGGGTCAATCAATTCAGATTTTGTTAGAAACTGGTTTTGATGACAATTTACATGATGCTTGTTTAGAAATTCCAACTGAAGGAAAAATAACTATAATTAACAACGGAAAACTTTCAGACAACCTGAATGTTACTCTTGTAGGATCAAACTTTGCAAGAATTGACAAAACTCAGTTATCTTTAGGACCTGGTGAAGAAGAAACACTAACTGTTGACTTCAGAGAAACAACAGAAGAACCAGGCGAATATGATTTTACAGTAAGAGTTGAAAGCACAGTATTTGATTATTCAACAAGCAAAACTTTTTCCTCAAATCTACAGGATTGTTTCAATGTAGAAGTAATAAAGTTAAAGGGAGAAAGTGACGTTTGTGTGGAAGATAATCCACTATACAGATTCAAAGTTACAAACAACAAAGTAAGAACTGTTGACCTTGATATAAGCATTGAAGGAATTGAAGCAGACCTTGACAAAACAAGAATTGTTGTCGGACCAGGCGAATCAGAAGAATTTGAAGCTTTACTTGATGTTAGCGATCTTGCAAGAGAAGCAAGAGTAAGCAAAACAGATCTTGCAGTTGAAATAATCATTGATACCTCAGGTTCAATGGTTGAAAGAATCAACGGACATAACAAAATGGAAGTTGCTAAAACATCAATAATTAACTTAGTAAACAACATCAGCGAAGTTGACCTTGGATTAAGAGTATTAGGACAGGGAGAACTTTGTGAAGACTCAGAATTACTTGTTGCAGTAGATAAACTTGATATAGCAAGAATTACTGATGAAATTTCAGAATTAACTCCAAAAGGAAAAACTCCTTTGACACAGGCTCTAAAAGCTAGTATAGGGGATTTCCCAAGCGATAAAGAAAAAGCAATAATCCTTGTAAGTGACGGAAAAGAAACCTGTGAAGGAAACATAAGCGAAACCGCAAGAGAATTAGCTTCACAAGGCGTAATGGTTTACTCGGTAGGATTTGACATTGATGCAGAAGGACAAGAACAATTAAAGGAAATTTCAAACAGAACTAATGGAAAATATTTCGATGCAAGAAACCCTGAAGAACTTGTTGATGTTTTGCAGAAAATCTCACAAGAACTTGACATTGTTCCAAGTAATGAAGGAAAAAGAACCTTTACTTTGAATCTTGATTCAGATAACTTTAGTTTCGAGAAAGATTATAGTTTAACAATCAGCGATTGTTTCAACGCAACAATGGTAGCTCCAGAACTTAATTTATGTAAAGGAGTAACCAAAAGCGATGTTATAACATTAGTGAACCTTGGTTCAGAAACACAAGAATTTGATATTGACATTGGACCTAACTGGATTAGAACACCAGGAACAGTTACAATTGAACCAAACAGCGAAGAAGTAATTCCACTAACAGCATTAGTTCCAGAAAATCCAAGCGAAGATTCATACACAATAAACGCAGTATCAGGAACCATTAAGTTAGAACAGGAAAAGAATATCAATTACCTTTCAAGCGCAAGCTGTTTTGGAATAGACTTAATATTGTTAGAACCTCAATTGGACGCAGCAACATGTGAAGGAAAGAAACAAATACTTATCATAGAAAACAGAGGAGTTGTTGAACAAGAAATAACAATAACTGCTGACAAACCTTATGTTGAAATTGTTGATGAGGTTATTAGCGTTAAACCAGGAGAAAGAAAAGAAGTTAACTTCTTTGTAAGCCCTCCGTTTGATTTGCCTGAAACAACATTCATAAACATAATTGCAGAAACAGAAAGAGGTTTCAAAACAACTGCTCAGATCAAATTAGTGGTTTTCGGAAACCAGGATTCATTTGGTTTGGGAGAAGTTGATGTAAGAGTCAGAGACCTTAACATTACTAAAGTTGAAGGACTTGAACACAACCTTGAGGTTATGTTTGACATATATAATGATTCAAACAGAACACTGGAAGTATTCAACGTAACTTCACTTGACTATAATGCAATTGTACAGCTAGATAAAAGATTTATACAGGCAAAAAGAACAGTCATGGCAAGAATGCTGGTCGATCTTCCTGATGAATTCACATCAAGAACAATAACTGTTCCAATAAAACTTGAAACAGATGAGGGAACTTACACAAGAAACATTGTGTTTAGTTACACCGCATCTGAAGATGGTGAACCAGTTGAGGGAGAAGTTGATGAACCAATCAGCATCGGAACCGGATTATTTAATTTAGCAACATTGTCAACAGCATTACTTGGAGCACTCATAGTAATTGTTATTGGCTTAGTTATTTACTCAGCTTACAGAGCAGTTAAGAATGATGATGAAGTTGAAGAAAAGCCAGAAGAAGACGAAGGCACTAAAGCTGTAAAGGCAAAACTGGCTGAAGTTAAAGCTAAGAAAGGCTCAAAGAAAGCAAAAAAGCCGGCGACCAAAGGGAGTCCCGCAGCAGGTGCCCGTGAGGGTGCAGGGGCTAAAAAAGCTAAAAAAAAGAATAAGAAAAAGTAAGTACTATCGAGCCTAAGTGAAGATAGTACGCGTACCCAACAGCCGCAACTGTTGAATTACTTTTTTCCATTTGAATAAAAATAGTTGGCCACGAAAGGACTGTTAATTAAAAGCGCTTTTTCCTGGTCTTCTGATTCTTTTTCTTGATTCAAAAACAGCATTACACTGTTTTTATCAAACACTATAAACCTTGAACTCAAACTTGATTTTGAAATTATCTTCACTCCTTTCTTGTTTAAAGAGGCTAGTTTTTTATCAAAATAGCCTTTTTTTCTCTTCAAACCCTGCTCTGAAGAGCATATTAACACGTTTTCTTTAGTGTTTTCTAGCTGTTCAGCTATTTTTGAGTAAATATTACGCCTTCCCTCTACCACCCAGGCAGAATCACTGAAATCAGCCTCAATAAATGCTTTTTGCTCGAGAGTTCTGGCTATAACCTTGAATTCTTCCAAATTTTTATCAAGTTCTTTTTTCTTAGCTTCAGAAACAGATTCTACTGCAATAAGCGGTTTTACAACACGGAACTCTATTGGCTTAGAAGCACTTCTTGTAACAAAACCTTTTTTTTCAAGGGAAAAAAGCACATCATAAACCCTAGCTCTTGGAATATTTGATGCTTTACTTACCGAAACAGCACTAGCCTTAGCATTACCCAAAAGAGCATTATAAGCACGAGCTTCATACTCATTTAAACCAAGTTTTTTTATGCTTTCAATCATAGCAACTACAAGGAAGTAGTAATATAAAAGATTTTTTATCGCGGAAAAACACGTTTAAATACAATATTCTACTATTCTTTATTATGAGAGTCAGAAGAGATATCAGAGAAAGGGAAAGCAGATTAATTGCAGCAAGAGCTGCTGCCGCAAAAAGAAAGGAAAGGCGTACTGCTGAAGAGCTCGCAAAGGCAGCCGAAATATATGAAAATTACCTGTCCGACAAGGGCGGAAAACAAAGAGCAAAGGTTGTTGAGAAAGCAATAGCCCTTTTGAAAAAACATGACCTACTGAAATAAAAACCAAAAATGTAGATTTAAATAAAACCTTGACCTTATTTTTTCATGAAAATAAAAAAACGCAAATCCTTTCCAAGAAGGGCTGGGGAAAGGCAAGAATCAAGAACAAGAATAATTGCAGAAGCGTATAAAATACCGAAAGTTCCCCTTTGGGATTGGTCCCGCGGGGAAATTATAGAAGCAGAGAAAGCAAAGGAAAGATTTGAGGGAGAACTCGAAAAAGCGAGAAAAATAATGAAGTACCCTCAGAATCACACCGATGCGGAAATTGAAGAAGCACGGAGAACACTAAAAATGTTAGAAACAGTAAGAAAAAAATTAAAACGATAAACCGTAATAAATAGCACTTAAAAACCTTCGCTAATTTTATTTTTACATGAAAAAAATTATTCCAGCATCCAGAACAAAAAATGTGAGGCACGCCCTGAGGGATATTGTTCCTCTTGCCGAAGAAGTTGAAAAAACAGGGAAAAAAGTTCTTTACCTCAACATCGGCGACCCAATGAAATTTGATTACAGCACACCCAAACACATGTGGGAAGCAATAGAAAAAAACAAAGACGAGGCAGAAGGCTACACCAATGCAATTGGTAATGTGTCCACAAGGCAAGCCATTGCAAATTATGCAAAAAAAATGGGTGCAGGAAACATCACAAAGGAAGATGTAATAACATTTGTCGGCGGAAGCGAAGCAATAATTCTTTCAATGCAGGCACTATTGAACCCTGGAGAAAACCTTGTGCTTCCAAGGCCTGGTTATTCGATTTACAAAGGAGAACTGAACTTCCTTGAATGCGAGGCAAATGAATATGATTTGAACGAGGAAGATTCATGGCAAACTGATGCTGAATCAATAAGACATCAAATAAATGAAAAAACGCAAGCAATTGTGGTCATTAATCCAAACAATCCAACGGGTTCACTCACAAACAAAAAACACTTACAAAAAATAATTGATATTGCAGGAGAACACGAGTTAATGATTATTTCCGATGAAACATACGATCAGATTATTTTTGATGATGAGGAATTCACATCAATGGCATCAATAGCAAAAGATGTTCCGATCTTAGGACTTGGAAGCATATCAAAAACATATTTAGCCCCGGGATTCAGAGGAGGATGGTTATACAAACATGATCCGAACGGAGCAATGGATGATTATTTTGAGGCAATAAAAAAATTATGCAGATTGAGACTCAGCAATGTCGGCCCTACAGAAATAGCAATCCGAGCCGCGCTAGAAGGCCCACAAGATGGAATAAAAGAAATGGTTTCCAAACTGCAAAACCGAAGAGATCTCACTTACAAAAGATTAAATGAAATTGAAGGCTTAAGCTGTGTGAAGCCAAAAGGGGCATTTTACGCATTTCCAAAAATCGATTTACCAGTGAAATCTGATAAAGATTTTGTGCTCTCGCTTCTAAAAGAAAAAGGAGTCCTTGTGGTTTATGGTTCTGGTTTTGGTCAAAAAGAAGGCACCAATCATTTCAGAGTCGTGTTTTTACCTCCAGAAGAAATATTAAACACTGCTTTTGATAAAATTGAAGAATTTATCAAGGAAAATTATTCGTAAATATTTTTAGAAAACAAACTGAGAAAAAGTATTTAAACACTAAAGTAGTATAGTGTTATTGCGTATTGGGAGTTAAGGGGGTAAGCTACACTACGCCTGGTTTGAACTAACTTCAGAAAACTATTTTTTGAAGTTGTAGATCCCTGGCTTGCCCTTCTTACATTTACTACTTTTAACACAACAGGCTTTGTAGAAATCATTTATAAATAAGAGAAAAGCGTTCATGTTATTGGTGATAACATATGAACGCTTTGATACCAATAGAACATTCTAAGTTTTTTAATCTTTGCTTGCGTGCTTTTGAGTACGCGAGAATACCGTTTC
>JBDRLP010000065.1:0-17770 GCA_043812975.1 Candidatus Iainarchaeum sp.
TGATCGCTGGGGTGTTGACAGGCCTGATTTAAGATTTGGTTTGGAATTAGTTGATGTTACAGAAATAATCGGAAATGCAGGCTTCAATGCTTTCGAATCAGTGGTTGCCGGCGGCGGAATAATAAAAGGAATAACTGTTCCTGGAAAAGCCGATTTCACAAGAAAAGAATTAACTGAATTAGAGGATTTTGTGAAAATTTACAAAGCAAAAGGAATTGCTTCATTAAAAATTGTTAATGGAAAAGTTGAAGGAGGAACTGCAAAGTTTTTCAACCCAAAAGCTCTGGATGAATTGAAAAACAAAATGAAAGCAAAAGACAATGACATAATGCTTCTTGTTGCTGATGCTCCGAAAATTGTGAATGATTCATTAGGTTATCTGAGAAACCATTTAGCAGAAAAACTTGGTTTGATTAACAAAAAAGAATGGAATTTTTTATGGGTAAAAGATTTCCCGATGTTTGAATGGGATGAAGAAAATGGAAAATTAAAAGCAATGCATCATCCTTTTACTTCTCCAAAGAAAGAAGATTTTGGATTATTGGAAAAAGAACCTTTAAAAGTCAGAAGTAATTCTTATGATCTTGTCCTTAACGGATTGGAAATTGGTGGCGGTTCTATCAGAATACACCAGTCAGATATTCAGGCTCTGGTTTTCAAAACATTAGGGCTAAGTGAAAAGGATGCCAAGGAAAAATTCGGTTTTATGATGGATGCATTCAAATACGGCGCTCCTCCACATGGAGGAATAGCATTTGGCCTTGACAGGATGATAATGCTTCTGGTCGGAGCAACAAGTATTAGAGATGTTATTGCTTTCCCTAAGAACAAGGCAGCAATATCACTTATGGATGGTTCTCCAAGCGAAGTTGATGAAAAGTCGTTGAAGGAACTTAGCCTGAAGCTTGACCTGAAAAAATGATTTTTATGCCTAAACCAAAGGTGGATGAAAAATTATTGCAAAGCGTGGCAAAAAACGCGCGTTTAAACCTCACAAAAGCAGAGGAAAAAAAGTTTCTTCCGCAGTTAAAAGAAGTACTTGATTTTTTTTCAAAACTTGATAAGCTTGATGTTTCAAAAGAAAAACCTTCATTCCAGCCTCTGGAAATGAAAAACGTTTTCAGAGAAGACAAAGTAGAAAAATGTCTTTCACAGGAAGAAGCTCTTTCAAATACTTCTCATAAAAAAGACGGTTATTTTAAGGGGCCGAAGGTGGTTTGATGAGAATTATTGTTGCGAGCACAGCGAGCAAGTCCAACCTTGTGTTGGACGCGGTACCGCCGGTCGCAAACGGCGTGAAGGTGGTTTGATGGTTTTAAGTGCTGTTGAATTTGTAAAGGAAGTTGCTTCAGGAAATATTTCAGTCATAGATCATACTTCTAAAATAATTAGTGAAATCGAGAAAAAAAATAAAGAGTTCCATCATTTCAATTATTTTGACAAGAAATTTGTGATTGATCAGGCTAACGATCTTGAAAAACAAATCAAGAAAGGAAAAAAAGGAAAACTTTTAGGAGTGCCAATTAGCGTAAAAGATTGTGTTTGTGTTAAAGGCCTGGAATCAAGAGCTGGTTCAAAAATTCTTTCCGGTTACAAACCTGTTTTTGATGCAACTGTAATAAAAAAAGCAAAAGAAGAAGGCGCAATTATTCTTGGAAAAACTTCACAGGATGAATTTGGTTTTGGAACTTTCTCAGTTAACCATACAGCAGGAGAAATTCCTCTTAACCCTTTTGACAAGGAAAGAAGCTGTGGTGGTTCTTCCGGCGGAGCAGCTGGTTTTGCAGCTTTAACAAAAAATACTCAAATTTCAATCGGGGAAAGTACTGGTGGTTCAATCGCATGCCCAGCATCTTTTTGCGGTGTTTCATCAATTACACCAACTTATGGTTTGGTTTCAAGATACGGGTTAATGGATTATGCAAGTTCTCTTGACAAGATTGGTGCAATTGGAAAAAATTCAAGTGATATTTCATTGCTCTTAGAGGTAATGAGTGGAAAGGATGAGAAGGACAGTACTTCTCTTGAGGGGATTTCATTTGGAAAAGAAAAAACTGAGGAATTAAAAATCGGTTTGCCAAAAGAACTTTTTGACGCAATCGGAGACGAAAAAATAAAAGAAATTGTGAGAAAAAAAATCGATGAAGCAGAATCTTTTGGAGCAAAAATAGAAGAAATTTCTTTACCTTTAAACACAGAATATGGTGTTGCTGTTTATTATCTGATTGCAATGGCTGAAGCATCAACAAACCTTGCAAAATACTGCGGTTTACGCTACGGTTTTGAAAAAAAGCTTGAAGGAAACTTCAATGAATATTTTTCAAGCGTAAGAAGTGAAGCTTTTGGAGAAGAAGCAAAAAGAAGAATTATGATAGGAACTTTTGCAAGAATGTCAGGTTTCAGAGATGCTTATTATTTGAAGGCCATGAGAGCCAGAACAAAAATGATTAATGAGTATAAGAGCATTTTCAAGAAAGTTGATGTACTTGCTTTGCCGGCAATGCCTATTGTAGCTCCAAAATTCAAAGAAATTGAAAAGCTTTCTCCTTTACAGCATTATCAAATGGATCTTTGTACTGTAAGCCCTAACCTTTGCGGTTTGCCTCATGCAACTGTTAATGCAGGCTCCCTGAATGACATGCCTGTTGGTTTGATGATTATAGGAAACCACCTTGATGATTCAAGGGTTATTTCGGTTGCTTCACAATTGGAGGAATTAAAATGAACGAAATAGAAGTAGCACAACCGTTGCGTCGGTTGGGTGCGCATACGGCCGCCCAATCTGCGATTGGGCATAAGTATTTAATGGGGTTTTTTGCATGAACGAAATAGAAGTTGCGAAAAAAGCCTGTGTTGAAGCGGGAAAAATCGCAATGAAATATTTTCAGGGTGATTTTACAATTACAAAAAAAGGAAGAATTGATTTAGTTACTAATGCTGATGTTGAATGTGAACAAAAAATAAAAAAAGTAATTTTAGCTGAATATCCAACGCATTCTTTTTTAGGGGAAGAGGAAGGTTCTCAGGGAGAGAGTAAGAATGTATGGATAATAGATCCTATTGATGGTACAACAAACTTTGCTCACGGTATTGATAATTTCAGCCATTCAATTGCTTTAGTTAGGGATAATGAAATTATATGCGGTGCTGTTTTTGATCCTGTGAACAAAAAACTTTTTACTGCAGTTAAAGGAAAAGGAGCCGAATTAAACGGGAAAAAAATCAGTGTTTCAAAAACAGAAAAGCTGATTGACTCTGTAGTAATAACAGGTTTTCCTTATGATAATGGTGAAATAAGGGGAAAAGCTGTTGCATCAATTAGTTCATTGATTGGTAACTGTCAAGGCATAAGGCGTTTCGGTTCAGCTGCTTTGGATTTTTGTTTTGTTGCTCAGGGAATTTGTGACGGTTTTTTTGAGTATTATCTTAAATCTTGGGATGTTGCAGCCGGCTTTCTTATTGCAAAAGAAGCAGGAGCAACAATTACTGACATTAATGGAAATGAAGCAACTATTAATTCAACGCATTTTATTGTAACCAATGGAAAAATCCACAAGGAGTTAAAAAGTCATTTGGAGGCTGTTTCATGAAAAATAATGTTGCAATTGTTCGTGGTTGGTATGTTAGACCTGATGGGAAGCTGGATTTTGCTTCGAGGAAAAGGCTTGAATTAGTAAAAGAACTTTTCAGGTCTGGAGAATGTTCGAAGATAATTTTGTCAGGGGGGATAAACAGAGAGACGTTTTGGAAAGGAAAAAGAGTAACTGAATCAGCTATGATGCGCGATTATTTGGTTGATGAGTTGGGTGTTCCTTCTTCATTATTGTTGATTGAAAGCGATTCTCGTGGTTTAACAGAAAGTGCAATAAATACAAAAAAGATGGTTGATGAATTAGACCCGGAAAAAGTTTTTGTAATAACAAACGATTTTGCCGAGAAGGAAGTAAAAGATGCATTCTTGAGAAATGGATTTAGTGAATCTAAATTAGTAGTGAAAGGAGCAGATTTGCGTCCAAGAAGGTTAAGAGATGTTCCAGGTTCCTTTTTTTGGACCGCATATGGGAAAATAGTTGTTCCTTTTAAACGGAGCCGATGGGAAAGGAAACAAAGGATGAAATAATAAAAGGCGGTATTTTTTTATGGTGAAAACAATAATTGGATTAGAAATCCATGTTCAACTCAATACTGATTCAAAATTATTTTGTGGGTGCTCAACTTCTGGAAAAGTTGACCGTGGTTCCTGGGTTAAAGATTATCTTGAAAACAAAAAAATCAAGCATAAATTTGTGGAGCATGGAATTGCTTTGAAATGTATTGATTCTGCTCAGGAAAGAAATTTGGAAACAAGGCAAATCGCAAAAGCACTGGTTTACATAGCCGATTCAGAACCAGTTTTGTTTATTCTTCCCGGAAACAGGAAACTGGATTTAATGAAAGCTCAGAGTGAATTAAATGTAAAGGATTTCAGAATTGCTACTAAAGAAGAAGTTTTCAAGCACACGAATTGTGTTGTTGGTTCAGTGCCGCCAACAATT
Organism: Candidatus Iainarchaeum sp.; assembly: GCA_043812975.1. GTDB lineage: Archaea > Iainarchaeota > Iainarchaeia > Iainarchaeales > Iainarchaeaceae > UBA493. Next base: position 4,536 of record JBDRLP010000065.1, read on the forward strand.
GAAGGAATAAAAAAAGTTGTTGATAAAAAACTCTTGGAAAATAAAGTTATTTCTTTTAATGCAGGAAACCATTTTACAGGAATAATAATTGAAAAAGATAATTTCCTGAAATCAATTGACAATTATGAGATTTTGGATATTTCAGAGGATGAAACCATAGTTGAACAACCAACTCCTCCAGAAAAGAAAAAAATTCCCGTTCTTAATGATGTTCCTAATACAAGAACCTGTGAAATATGTCTTGGCATGCCTGGCTCGAAACCAGTTTTGAACAAAAAAGCAGTTGATTATGCTTTAATGGTCGCAATGGCTCTGGGGTGTAAAATAAACAAGGAGTTTTTCTTTTCAAGAAAAACTTATTTTTATCCTGATCTTGCAAAAGATTATCAGATTACTCAGTATGAAGTTCCTGTTGGTGAAAAAGGTGTTCTGGAAGTTGACGGGAAAAAAATCAGGATTACAAGGGTTCATTTAGAAGAAGATCCTGCTTCTCTTATTCATGAATCCGGAACAAAGCAAAGCAATTATTCTTTGATTGATTATAACAGGTCAGGAATTCCTTTAGTAGAAATAGTTACTGAACCTGATTTGGAAAGTCCTGAACAGGCAAGACACTTTTTGGATAAGATGTTAACAATTCTGAATTATTTAGGAGTTTATACTCACGGAGAATCTGTTCTCAAGGCGGATTGTAATCTTTCAATTAAGGGTTCTGAAAGAGTTGAAGTGAAAAACGTTACCGGATTTAAAGCTGTTGAGCTGGCTTTGAAGGCAGAAGAACAAAGGCAGAGGGAAATGATTGAATCCAAGGAAAAAATTGTGCGGGAAACAAGAGGCTTTGATGCAGAAACAAATTCAACTTATTCAATGAGGAAAAAAGAAACAGAGGAAGATTATGGTTATATTGCAGATCCAGATTTGCCAAAAGTCGAATTAAATGACGAGTGGCTTGAAGAAATAAAAAAATCCATGCCCGAATTGGCAGGGGAAAAAGCAAAGCGTTTTGTAAAAAAATTTGGTCTGAAGGAATATGATGCAAAAGTAATCGCTTCTGATAAAACTTTATCCGAATTATTTGAAAAAGCAGCTAAAGTAGATCCTCAGTTAGCTGTCAGGTTTATTTCAAGAGAATTAATGGGTATTCTGAATTACAACAAATTAAAAATTGAGAATACAAAAGTTAGTGCTGAGGGGGTAATTGGTTTAATTAAATTGGTTAAAGAGGGGAAAGTGAGTGATAAAAATGCAAAAGAATCCCTCATAAAGTATGTTATTGATGGTATTGAGCCGAAAGAGTTTTTGGAAAAAAATAATTTGCTTATTGATTCTTCTTCCGGCGATGTTGAAAAAATTGTTAAAGAAGTTGTTGTCGAAAACAAAACCGTTTTTGAAGAGTATAAGGCGGGCAATTCCAAGTCCCTGAATTTCCTCATTGGACAAGTAATGCGAAAAATGAAAGGAAAAGCCGACGCAAGGCAAGTGCAGAAAATTTTAGAAGAAAAATAATTTTGCATGTGTTTTATTGTTCTAAGAAAACGAACTGTGTTATTGCGATTTTTTTAAAAACTTTTTGCAAAATTATAACTCGTTTTTGTTAAGAAGAAAATTTTTGAGAAAGATATTTAAAGCTAATGTTATTGTTTGAGTAGTAACACATTTTTTGAAAAAATTATCCCGATATTTCGCAATTTTTTTCAATAAAGTTTCAAATGTGTTCAAGATTAAATATTTTTGAATTTTTTAATTGGAAAGGAGGTTAGACATATGGCTGTCGTTTCGTTAGTAAATGGTTTTATTGCAAAGGTTGATTCATTGATTACAGGAAAGCTGTTTATGTATTTTATAATGTATTCATATTCAAAAAACTTTTTTAATAATATAAAATTATTCGGAAAAATTCCGCTGTTTGCAAATGTTTTTGGATTTCTGGTTGCAGGATTAGTTTTTTCAGTAGTTTCTGTTTTATCTTTGATAGAACCGTTTGCAGTTAGAATGATTAATTTTGTGAAAAACATTTTTTCAACAAAAATAAAACTGGAAATAACTATTGGTGCGCATCAAGTAGCAGTAATAACATTGACTTTGGTTTTGTTTCTTTGGGTAAGTTCTTAATTTGCTTTTACCCAGAGTTCAAAAAACTCTTGAAAAATTATAATAGGTCTTTTACCTCTGGATTTTGCCTCAACTGTTCTCGTATCCTGAAAAAAGCAGTTCTCAAAGAATTAGGTGTTATGCCTTCCCTCTCTGCCAATTCTTTTACTGTGCTCCGGTTTCTTTCTAGTTCATAATAAGCCTCCCAGAATAATCTCTTGCTCCTTTCTGGTGCGTTTACTTTTTTCAGTGCCGTTTTCAGCACCAATGCAGTTTCTTTTCTTATGGCGGCCGTTCTCGGGTCAACAGGTTTTTCGGAAACAAGTCTTGAGGTAAGCACATCTTCTTGTTTTTTAATCCTTCTAATTGCAAAAGTCAAAAAGTTCTTCATTTGGTTTTCGAAAGCAGTTACAGCAAGAGGTTGAAATGGTCTTTCCCCATCATAGGATTCAAGAACAGGTATAATTTTTCTTCTGACGTATTCCTTGGCAGCATCATGGCTCAAACCAGCACTTTCGTAAATCTTTTTATACCCCCTGTATCGCTTCTTGACAATGCTTTCAAGAATTTTTTCGGTCCATTCATAAAGCTTTGCGTTTCTCTCTAACCTTTCTGCCCTTTCCATTACACTTTTTTCGACTCTTTTTTTTCGCATTAAAAAAAAAGGTTTTCCGCATTATTAACCCTGTTGTTTTATGGTTTTTCAACCCGCCTCGATCCACAATTCAAAAAACTCTTTTTGATATTCGTCTGCTAGTTCGTGATCAAAAATAAAAACAATATTTTCAAAATTTTTTGTATTTGCATTATTGGTCCAGTTATAGGAGCCTGTAACAACAAGTTTATTATCAATAATCATGAACTTATTGTGCATTGTTTTTCCGCTTGGCATGATTCTTATTTTGAGGTCATTTTCTAAAAATTCGTCTTTTGAATTTTTGGATGCTGATTGTAGATAATCAGTTATTACCCTGGGTCTCACTCCTTTGTTATTTGCACTTATCAAGGAAGATGCTATTTTTTCGGAAGTGAAGGAATAAATTGCAGCATCAATAGAGGTTTCAGCGTTATTTATCGCTATTATTATGCGTTCTTCGCAATCTTCTTTTGGGCAGAAAAATGCCTGATTTTGCTGTTTTTCAGCACACCCAGAACACAACAACAATAATATCGTCAATAAACGAATTAATCCCATATTATCTTTATTTTGGGAATTTCTTTTAAATTTTGCTCTTTAACGGGGGTTGTACCATATGGCATTTATAAACTGGCATAGAATTTTGATGAAATACTGTCGGGAAACATCAAAAAATGTCGCGAAAGTGTCGGGTAAAATAAAATGAGCTAAAGTAAGTTATTGGTCTTTTATTTGATTTCTCTGAGTGATTCAGTTTAAATTTTTTCTAATAAACTTGTCACTTGAATTTGGTTTATTTTCAGCATGCTGGCCGTCGTTGCGATTGTTCCATCTACTTTGAACCTTTTCAGTTTTTCCTTGAAGTTTTCAACCAGTTTTTTGTTTAATCCTATTGTTTTTATTTTTAGTCCCTGTTTTATTTCCCACAACTCTTGATTGGTGTCCAGTAGCGCATAAAGGTCTGCGATATCTTTTGTACGTTTGAAGGCATCACTCCTGTTTGGAGTTGACTTTAACTTCATTTCCACTAAAATTTTTGCCGAAGGGATCATTATTTCTATTTCTTCAATTTTTATGAATTCTTTTTCTTTATCAAAAACTTTTTTGAGCAGTGGTTCAGGCATTGAGTGCCTCATTTTTGTCGAGGTTGCAATGTCGAAGTAAATGTAGGATAAATCATGTATTGGGTGCTTTTTGCTCTCTTCTGTACTCAGTTCTTTTTCTGTTTCACTGTGAAAGATTTTTACCCATCTGAATGTTGAGTGCCTGTGAAAACCCATGCTTTCCAGAGTATCCTCTAAGCTTTTCAGCTTTATTTTTTGCGGATTAAAGAAAATGTCAATGTCCCTCGAACCCATGTGAACAACCTCTTTGTTCTTTAGTGTGTAGTGGACTGCCCATCCACCCATAAGACCAATATTTTTTCTTTCAGTTTCATTGAGGTTCCTGAAAAACTTGAGTAAGAGTTCGTCAGATTTTTCAATCATAAGTTTTTCCACTGTAAATCACAACCTGTTATCCAGCCAATTTTCCATAATGTTTTTTGCCTGTTCTTCTGCTAAGCCGCCGGAACTGAAGAGGTCACTCAAAAGTATCGGTAAAGGAACAATTGAAAAATTTTTCACTTTTTCAGCCTGTCTAAAAAAAACTTCCTGCTTTGTTGGAATTAGGAAAAGATTTGCCTGCCCTTTCTCTGCTTTCAGGAATTTTTTAGAAAAAAGATATTTCTTCCATTTTGGTTCATCCCCCGGTCTGACGTAAATGTGAACCTGGTTTGTTTTTACATATGGTGTGAAAAGTTCACTGCCGGCAAAAATAGTGAATGCATAATCAAATCCTGCATTGCCAACTGTTTTCAATGTACTGGCGAAATCCAGCGGGGAATAATATTCAATTTTTTCAAGGCTGTTGAATGGTCTTGTAAAGGAAATAAGTTTCACCAAATCACTTGCCTTTGAAACAGTATACTCATTGGTTCTGGAATCTTTTAATAGAAAGCCACTTTTCTCTAGTTCCTTTACAAAAGAAAAGGTCGGACCATAGGTAAGTGTCAGGTTTAAAATCTGAAAAGGTTTTTTTTGGCTGTAAATCCCTGTGTCTTTTCCACCAAGCATTTTTTCTGTTCCTTTCCTTAATTCAAGAATGTTCCACTTTTTTTCCTTGTTCTTTAGCATCCATAGGATTGAAATCAGGCGCTTATCAGTGAGCTTCAACATGAATATATTCGTTAAACGAATACTATATAAATATAATGAATAATGGTTTATTTTGTAGGTTGAAGATTCAAGTTTTTAGTAAATAGATAAAATCGCTAAATATAAGCGGATTCCGTGCATCATTTAGACGGTTTATCAATGTTGTACCATAATTCATTTATAAATGCCCGACAGCAATGGTTATAGAAAAGGGTCAAAAATTGGTTTCGCCTCACGCCTCCTTTTATTTTCCCTTTTTCTTCTTTTTGTTTCTTTATTAAATTGATTTTTATGAAAAAAATGTTAATTCCAGTATTCGTGGTTCTATTTTCCTTGAATGCTTTTGCCCAGGACTATTTATGGGATACATTAAGACCGGTTGCACAGTTTGCAGTTGATATTGATGTTCCTGTAAAAATGATTGTTTTTCTTTTGTCGATAGCAATTTTTTTCATTTCTGCTTTAGCTTATCAGAAATCAAAATCTAAAAGAATTCTGCTTGTCGCAATTGCATTTTTCTTCTTTGCATTTAAATGGTTGGTAAAATTATCAGACATTTTTTATTCTCCAGGTTACTTTTTGTCAGATTCCTCCGAGAATATTTTTGAGCTTATAATTTTGATTTCACTTTTAATTGCTCTTTTTTACAAAAAAAATGGAAATAAACTTTTCGCCAAAGGGAAGTAGGCGTTAACATGGATGTTTTAGAGCAGGCTCTTAAGTTAGATATAAGAAAAAAAATATACAATACTATTAAACGTAATCCGGGCTTGCATTTCAGGGAAATACAAAGAAGAGTCGGAATAGCTACTGGCGCATTACAATACCATTTAGATTGCTTGATGAAAAAAAACTTATTGAAAACAGAAAGGGAAACAAAATTTCTTAGGTATTATCTGGTAAGACAGGATTTTGAGGAAACTTCTCTGATGGCTTTGCTTAGACAGGACTCAATGAGAAAAATAATTGTTTTCCTTATGCAGAGGCGCTTTGCTAACAATCAAACTATTTCAAAACAAGTAAACCTTAGCCCTTCAACTACTTCCTGGCATTTAGAAAAACTTGTTGAAAGCAATGTTGTTGAAAAAAACCGAAGGGGAAGAAAAACGTATTTCAAACTAACTGATAAGGAAAAACTTGCTGAATTATTAGTTGGTTACAGAAGAAGTTTCTTGGATGAAGCAGTAAACAATTTCGTGGAAATCTGGGAAGAGAGTTTGTAAGTACTTAGTATTGAATTCTAAAAAAATTGAGTGGACACGGGCGGATTTGAACCGCCGATCTTTCCGTTATCAGCGGAATGCTCTAGCCAGACTGAGCCACGCGTCCACAATTTACTTAGAAATTAGCTTGGAATACCTTTTTTAAACTATTTAAAGAATTGAATTTTCTATAATCTAGGGCTTCTTTTAGTATTTTCTGCATATATTTTGAGTAAATAGAATACTGCTACTATTGTGAATAAATATGAAATTACGATTCCTACTATTGGGATTATTGATAGTACTGTGAGTATTGCTGTTGCAGCCAGCATAACAAAAATAGCTGCAAGATTGAATATATAATTTTTTACTCCAAATGCAATTGATTTTTGAACTGCTCTTATTCCTCCGGTTTTTTCAAGAACTACTATAGGAGTTGCATTAATGAAAAGAGGGGAAACAAAGAATAAAATCACTATTGCAATGAATATTCCGATTAATAATCCAATTTCCTGAAACAATAAGTAAGCCGGAATAAGTATTATTGCCATTAGTAAAAAAACAAGAAGGGTGGTTACTATAGTCACTACTATTGTTGGTATTAATCTTTGTCTTATCGCGTGACTTATTTCATCAAAATTATAATTTCCTGAAATTTCAATCTGTGAAAATCCTTTATAAGAAAAAATATTCAAAATTGCCTGAACTAGTAGTAATATTATTAATCCAATAATTCCTGCTAAAAATATTACTATAATCGAAACCCACATGTTATTTATTGCTGCTAAAAAAGCAATCCCTAGAGCACCTACGAGTATTACTATTGCAGCTACTCCTAAACCAATTAACATTGCTGCACCAAAATAAATGATTCCTAAAATTAGTGCTGGTTTTTTAATTGCAAGAGAAAATGATTGCATGAACAATTCTACTGGATTAGGCATGCAAATATAATCTTAGATTTCCGTTAAAAACCTTTCTTTGGTTGTGAAGCATACTTTTTATAGCTTTGCGAGTAAAATTCATTCTGAAGCACTAGCCCCGTCGTGTAGCGACCTTTTCTTTAGGAAAGAACCTTGCAGAATTAGAAATTCTGCGAGGCCTCCCAGAACGAGAGTTCTGGAAGGAAGCTCGACTAAAAGAAAAGTGGTTTAAGGGCTTAAATCATAGTTAATTACACTAGCCCCGTCGTCTAGTGGCCAAGGATACAGGCCTTTGGAGTAGCCTTTTTCTTTCTTGAGAAGAAAGAAAAACCCTAGGGAAAAAGAAAGAACTAGGGTCTGGGTACGAAGCCAGCCTGGGACCAGAGTTCGAATCTCTGCGGGGCTAATCAGTACTTTTGGAAAGTCTTTTATATTTCGAACCTTTATTTTTTATTATGCCTGTGAAAACTGCAATTTTTCGTGAAAATCAGAGGAAATTACAAACTGCAAGAAAAACACGTGGTTTTAGTTTGTTTCCTGATTTGCAGACAGATTCAACTAGAAAATTTGAACGTGACCTTGCTAGAAATGCCATAAGACCCGCTCTTGGAACACACCTTGAAAGACCAAGCCCTGTACAGAAAAGGCAAAGCCAGAGGGAAGTATTCAGACATATGGTTAGGAGGCTGGGCCATGAGCTTAAGGGTGAAATTTCCAAAAAAGAAATAGCTGCTCTTAATGAACTCTCAATATTATTTTCCAAACATATAAATGTCAGGCACCAGCCTGAAGAACTCATGCGACGAACTTTTAAGCTGAGCCGTCGTGAGATAGAACTTGCTAATATGTTAAGTGAAACAACCGTAAAAAAACTTGATTCTTTAATTGACCGTCTGGAATACTTTTTTCCTACTAGAGAAGAAAGACTTGATAGGGGAGTAATAGAAGGAAATATATTTGATGAAGATCTTGACACAAAATTTTTTTCAAAACAACTTCGATTTAGAATTGCCCATGATTTATGGCATTCTGGCGTGAGTTTTAAAATGATGCTGGATTCTGCAAGAAAACCACGCTAAAAAGAAAAGTGTCAGCTTCGCTGAAAGCTTTACCAAAAGAAAAAGCACTAATTTTATTAGTACAAAAATCCAGTAATGATTTCAGCAAGCGGCGGGCCTAAAATAAAGCCATTCACAAAACCAAAAACCAGATTTATTATTGAAAAAACCAACGATACTTTTGTTGGCACTCCAAAAAGCGCTTTAATGAGAAAGAAAACTGCAGCTAGAACTGCCAGAAAAAAGAAAGCAGTGTTTGGCAAAAAATACGCAAAAATCAGAACAAAAAGAGTGTTTCCTCCAACTAAAAGAATTGAGTTCTTTAAAGACGCGTTTGGAGTTTCTGTTACTTTTAAGAGAAATGTTGTCAAAATTATTCCGAGAATCATTCCGGAAATCAAAGGCAGGTCATAGTAAATCGCCATACTAAATACTGCTCAAACTAAGTTATATAAGTTTTCTCAGAACAAAAACCCAATAAGAGAGTCAGATGCAAAATCTACCAATACTAATGATAATACTGTTTTGAAAATCATGCTCAAAATCAATAAAATTAGTGTTTTATCTAACGGAGCACTATAAATCACTTTTATCAAAAAATAATAACTAACCAAATACAATGCGATTGAAATAAACGAAGCTGGTGGAAAAAAAGAATCAAAAAAAGCAGTAAGAATAACAAGCCCGCTTATGAAAATAAAACCATTTTTCAAATTCGCATTTGGAAAACCTGCTGATTTAGTAATGAAAGTAATCAACCCGGTTCCTAAAATAATTGCTGTTATATATGGGATTAGGTAATAAACCATTTTTGATCAGTTTCCGTGAACAATTTCAATAACATCCCGGTTCTTTAATTCATGATCCTTTCCAATTAATTGTTTTGTTTTAACATCAATTGCTTTGATGAATTTGTTTCCAAAATCAGTGTGTAAAGCAAATGCAAAATCCAAAGCAGTTGATTTTGGAGGCATAAGGAAACAATCCGGAAGAACATTTCCTTTTGAATCAGTCAAACCTTTAGTTCCTCCTGGAAATATTGCTATAAAACCTAATAATTCAAACACTGCTTTCTCCAAAACCTCTTGTACACCAGTGCTTTCGAATGGTTCTAGCACGTGAGTTTTAATGTACTCAATTCCTTTTTGTTGTTTTTCATTAAGTTCTCCTTTTATTTCAAAAGAACTTCCTCCCTGCACATAATCAATCGAACCTTCTTTTGCTGCTCTTTTCAGAGTTAATTCTGATATTCCTGAGCAAGGAATAATTTTTTTATCAGGAAATTCGTTTTTCATTTTTTCAATATTTTCTTTTGCTGATGGAAGATCCATTTTGTTTGCTGCAATTACTATTGGTTTGGATTTTTCTCTGAGATTTTTTGCAAATATTTTTTTATCATCTTCACTCCAGTCTTTGAGTGGTTTTTCTAATAAGTTTAATTGTTTAAGAGTGCTTTCAACTTGTTTTTCATTAGCCCCTATTCCTGAAAGGTTTTGAGTTAAGGTAGTTATTCCCTGTGTTTTTGATTCAAAAGGAGTTCTTGAGAGTTTATCCCAGTGTTTGTTTAGTATTCCTAATAACCACATATCAAGTTCTTCTTCTAAAAAAGCAATGTCCTCATTAGGGTTATGTGAACCTTGCGGAACTGGTTCTCCTTTTTCATTAGTGCTTCCGGAAGCATCAACCACATGAATAAGAACATTTGCTCTTGAAAGATCGCTCAAAAACTGATTACCTTTTCCTTTTCCTAAATGAGCCCCAGGAACCAAACCAGCGACATCAACCAATTCAACAGGAACAAATCTTGTTCCATTATGACAAAAACCAGTCCTTGGATTACACTGAACCTTAAATTCTTTATCAACACAATCAACCCTCACAAAACCAACTGCTTTATTGGCCTCTATGGTTGTGAATGGATAGCTAGCCATTGGAACATCCATCATAGTGGCTGCGTTAAAAAAAGTACTTTTTCCTGAAGAAGGCTTTCCAACTACTCCTATAAGCATTGAATAATTGAGTTTGAAAACAATTAAATACCTTTAATCCCAATTCTTGTTTATGGGTTTTTTGGATAAACTGACCGGAAAAAAAGAAGAAGAAAAAGAAGAAAAAAAAGCTCCTGAAATCCCTCAGGGAAAGTATTCTGAGGAATGTTCGGTTTGCGGCAACCTCGGAACTGAAAAAAAGTGGATGGGGCAGTATTTTCATAAGGCTTGCCTCAGAAAAATGAAGAAGCAAGCAAAAAAAATGCTGTGAACTTATTCTGAATTCCAAATTAGGTTAAAATAGTTTAAATGTGATTTTGCAGTTTCTTTGTTTGGAATTTTTATTGCAAAAGGATTTGAGGACCATTGAATAAGCACGACATTGTTTCCATAGATTATTGTTGTACTCGGATTAACATATTCGTTGTCAACAAATTTGACTTTCATTAATTTGAATATAACTAAATCCTTTTTCACTTTTTTTGCAAAAATCGCCCTGTGCTTAATTTTTTTCTTAACTCTTCTGTTGTGCCACTGAAAGAAATAAGCCCCGAAAAATTTCCTTAACTGTAATTCCGCGGCTAAAATAGAAATCGGTTTTCCGGTTTCCAGAATTTCTTCAAAAATTGATTTTAATCCCGTTTTTCCGACAAAAATGCTTGCTTCCAGAGATTGTTTTTCTTTTGGAGTGTTTTTTTCCAATTTTTTTATTTCCAAGAATAAGTTACTTTTGTTTTTTTCAAATTCTTTGTGTTTTTCTGCAACAAAAATTTTAAGGTAATCCAAAGATTTGGCTTCAAACCATTTTATTTTATTTCTCACAATATAGGATATTATTCCTTTTGATAAGAGTCTGTCTAATGCTTCATAAACATTGGTCCTGTTTATTCCTGTTTGTGCACTGATTTTGTTGGGATAACTAGAATCTTTTTTTAGGAGGTACAGGTAAATTTTTATTTCGGAAGGGCTCAATCCTAATTTTTCTAAACTTTTTTCTAACACATATAGACTCCGTTCAACTATATATTTAATTGTTGTGGTACTGCGCCACAACTAGATATTATCTTGTATTTTGGTGCAATTATTTCATGTACACGTGCTCGTATTGTGGAATGAAGTTTCACATGGCCGGCCCTCCACAGGATGTGCATCGGCATATTGGTATTCACACAGGCATCTATGCAAAAATGATTTATTCAAATGCAAAGTTTATGTCAGCTTCCCAAAAGATACGTGAGTGGTGATGTGGCATTATACTATTTTCTCCCGATTTTGGCAACCTTGTTTTTCGGGACAATTATGAATTCATTTTTAACTACTGCGATGGGAAATCCAAGGGCGCGTATTGACCGAGCATTTTTTTTCACAGTAGGAAAGTTATTTCTTTTATATTTTTTTATCAAGTTTGTTTCAGGAAATTTAGGAGTTCTTTTTTTGTTTATTTTTTATTATTTGTTATTTTTAGCTATCTATAAAACATCTTTTGTAAGAGGATTAAGATTTCTTTTTTTAAGTACAATTTTTGGAACTACAATAAGATTAATTCTTATGCCGCAAGCTACTCGGGAATTAATTCATTTTATTTATTAGACTCTACCATACTTATCTTCATATCTGGTAATATCGTTCTCATTAAACTTGCCGAATGAAATTTCTAAAAATCGTGCATTTTCTTTTGCCATTATTCTGTGCTTTGCTTTTGTTGGAATAAGGATTGTTTCGCCTTTTTTGAGTTTTTTCTTTTTTCCAGAAACCTGTGCAATTAATCCCTCATCCAGTGCAACCCAGAGTTCCTTTCTGTGCTTATGTGATTGTAATGAGAGAATTTCGCCTTTTTTTACAGTAATAATCTTCACAGTAGTTTTTTCATTAGTGGAATATTCTTCAAATTTACCCCAGGGTTTTTCAACTAATTTAGGTCTTTTTGACATTGATTAAAATATGTTAAAAAGCTTTAAATATTGTTACTGGTAGAATTCTGTTTGATTTAAATGATAAAACTCAGAAATTTGTTGACTACTTTTATCGGAAAAAGGCCTATTGAGTCAATCACAAATGATAATATTTCTCTGAAAGACGGTCTGTTGAATTACGCGATTCCTTTTCTTTTGGTAACGGTTTTGCTTTCAATTGAAGTGGTTATTTTCAGAATAGGTTCTGGTCTTCTTGGCGGAGAAGATTTAGTGGCAATGCTTATTGGTTTAATAATTCTTGTTATTGGTCTGTTAGTTGCAATACCGTTAATGTTTATTGTTCAGGTTATTGCAATATATGTTCTTGGAGCAGTAATGTTTTTAGTTGGCGGGTTATACCGAAAAGAAAGAGGAAGTATGAATGATTTCAACGGAGCGTTACTAACATTATTTGCTTCAATTGTTTTGATTGTTGGTTTATTATTATTGATTCCGATTGTAGGTTGGATAGCAGCAATTGTTGCAAAAATTTATGCTATCGTTCTTATTTATAATTTTGTAAGAGCCAGATTTAATCTTTCGGATTCCCAATCAGCAATCGTTGTTTTGATTCCGATTGATTTGATTATGGCGGTTGTTTTAATTCTTGCAACAGCTGTTTCATTCCTTTTAATCGGTTCAAGAGTATTGTAATTACTTAACTAGTTTTTTAATCCAGTAAGGTATTTCTTTTGCAAAATCAGAAGCAATATAAGAGAAACCCATTTTTTTGTAAAGTGAATCTCCGATTTTTCCGTTAACAAAAGCACCTGCTTCTGCTGACTGCATTAAGCTCAATCCAAGTGCGCTAAAACCAACACATAAACCTGCTAAAGAATCCCCTGTTCCTGCCACGGTCATTCCTGCATTTCCTGTTTTGTTCAGAATAATTTTTTTACCGTCAGAAATAACATCATTTTTTCCTTTGAGTAAAATAACGCAATTATGTTTTATTGCAATTGCTTTCACAATTTTTGTTTTTTTATTTAAAGTTTTTCCAGAAATTTTTTCTCCTGAAAAAATTTCAAATTCCTTTTCATGTGGGGTTAGTAAAACATTTCCTTTGAATGTCATTCCTGCACATGCCTTAATCCCGTCAGCATCAATCACAATTTTTTTCTTACGCTTTTTCACAAACTCCTTTACAAACAGTTGTGTCTGCTTTTCTTCACCCAAACCAGGACCTATA
>JBDRLP010000066.1:0-2267 GCA_043812975.1 Candidatus Iainarchaeum sp.
ATGGTCCGATATATAGTAACAATAATTTTAACAAAAACTTGATTATTGTTATAGCTGTTATAGCTTTGTTTATTTTTGTTATGTTACCAAAAATGGGGCCAGTAGAAAATATTCCTATTAATATTCCTGCTACTACTCCTGCTACTGATTCAGTACAACCACAATCAGTTCCAGAGATAATTTGTCAAGATAAAGTTATTGGCGAAGAATTTGCTCTTTTTGATGCAGAAGGAAATAGATTAAAAGAACCAATTTTCGAAACCACGGGGAACTGGGGAGAAAACGGAGAAATAACAAACACCAACGATAAAGTAGTAGAAATTATCCTTAAAGCAAAATTACAAGTAGGTTGCAATAATGCTGATACCCGTTATAGTTTGAATTTTAGAGAATACCCATTAACCCTACAACCATTATCCGCTGAAGAAATCAAAATCAACACTGAAGTATATGGTTGTAATGTAGGTGGGTTAGTAGGACAGTTACTAACAGGCGAATACGAAATCAAATATGTTGAAAGCCAAGGAAACAAAATGCAAGCAGTACCAATCACAGAAACTGTTTGCGAATAAAGATAATTATTAGTTTTTTGTACAATAAGTTACTATCAGCGGTAAAATGCCAAAACTATTAACAAAATCCAAGTACATTGCCGATTTAACCTGTCTGAAAGATTTGTGGGTTTTCAAGAACCAGAAGTAGCACGATAGAGTACATAAAAAAGATGGTTGGTATTAGCGGGTAGCAATGAATTTTAGCAAAACCGTACCGGCAACGAGGATTAACAGCGTTTATAAGGTTTTTACGGCTCAATTTAAAGGCATGAATAAGATGGGCAAATCATCAAACCAAAATGAGATTAAGCAATACTTCCACTGTGAAAAGTGCCTCAAAGAACTACCCCCCGGAAAATCGCCTGAAGAATGGCAACAAATAGAAACCGGTTTCACCGACAAAGGCGTACAAGTCTGGTGCAAAAGACACGACACGAACATAATACACATAGACCTGGAAGGACATGCAAATGGAAAGGGCAAAAAATGACCATCTACTCACACAGCAGAATTGAAACTTTTTACCAATGCCCCCTGAAGTTCAATTATAAGTACATTGACAGGGTTAAAGTGCCCCGTCAGGAGGGCATTGAGGCTTTTATGGGTAAGATGGTGCATGAAACCCTTGAGCAGCTGTATAAATGGGTCCAGCTTACCAAAGTGCCTGGCGAGAAGGAGCTTCTTGATTATTACAAGAAATTATGGAGTAAGAACTGGAACAATTCTATTGTTATAACTAAAGAAGGCCTGACAAAAAAACATTATTACAACCTTGGTGCGAAGTGCATCAGGAACTATTACAGGAGGCACCATCCTTTTGATGACGGCACCACAATCGGCCTTGAGAAGTACATTGCAATTGATCTTGACATGAAAGGAAAGTACAAGGTGCAGGGTTATATTGACCGTCTTGTTGAGAAGGAGAACGGGGCCTATGAAATCCATGATTACAAGACATCGGCTTCATTGCCTGACCAAGTGAAGCTTGATGAGGACAGGCAGCTTGCGCTCTATGCTATTGGATTGGATCAATTGTTTGGCGACATGAAATCTGTTGAACTCGTGTGGCACTATGTTGCTTTTGACAAGGAATTAAGGAGCAAGCGAACAAAGGAGCAATTGAAGGCACTGAGGAAGGAAACGATTGCGCGCATAGGTGAGATAGAGTGTTGCATGGATTATCCGCCTAAAAAATCCGCGCTTTGCGGATGGTGCGAGTACCAAAATCTATGCCCTGAATGTAAGCACACAAAGGAAACAGAAAAGCTTTCCGCGAATAAGTATCTGAATGAGCCCGGAGTTAAACTGGCAAACAGGTTTATAGAACTGAAAAACAGGGAAAGTGAGATAAAGACGGAGCTTGCAGAGGTAAAGGAAGCTGTAATTGCTTACGCAAAGAAAAAAGGCTACACTGTAATTGAGGGCAGCGACAGGAAGCTGTCCATCAGCAAAACCGAAACACTAAGAGTACCCAAAAAGGACTCAAAGGAGTATGAGAAGCTCGAAAAACTTCTGCACAAACTCAATTGCTGGGAAGAATGCTCATGCATCGACCAAACCAAAATAAAGGAAATGCTTGACGGAAAAGCATAGAAAAGCTAATGGAAAAGAGTGAAATGACTACTGTGAGGGTTGGGGGGAAGTGACCTGCAAAAGAACTGCCTAATAGAAAGAATATTCAGGGAAGCGATTGATTTCCTGAAAAGGGAAATG
>JBDRLP010000067.1:0-2080 GCA_043812975.1 Candidatus Iainarchaeum sp.
GTGTCCTTTGGGCGCGCGAGTTCGAATCTCGTCCTCTGCGTTCGCGGCTCAATCCGCGAGTGCTTGTGCACGGGGTAAACCCGTGCTGCTTTGCGTAAGCGGTTCCGTCCGCAACCGATTCCGTTCGGTTGTAACGGCGCACGAGGTAAACCCGTGCTGTAATAAATGGAGATGAAAAAATGAAGAAAATAATTTTGTTAATGGTTTTTGTTGTAATGCTTTTTGGTTGCATTCAAAACCCCGGAGTAATTAATGAAACAAAAGATAATAAAGTAAATGAAGAAAAAGAAGATGATTTGGGAGGGATTAATATGAGCGAAGTAGTTGAAACAGGAGACAGCATTAAAGTTGATTATGTCGGAAAGTTTCCTGATACAGGAGAAATTTTTGACAAGAGTGAAGGCAGAGGACCATTAGAATTCACTGTAGGAGCAGGACAAATGATTAAAGGATTTGATTCAGCTGTCTTGGGAATGAAATTAAACGAAGAAAAAACTGTTACAATTCCCCCTGAAGATGCTTATGGAACAGCTGATTCTGGACAGAAGTTTGAAGTTCCTTTAAGCCAGTTAGATGAAGGAGCAGAAGTTGGTTCTCCTGTTTATGCTTCAAACGGTTCAGAAGGAAAAATAATTGAAATCAACGGAGAAAACGCAGTGATTGAATTCATTCATCCTTTAGCAGGAAAAACATTAGAGTTTTGGATTAAGGTAGTTGAAATAAATAAAGCATAAAAAAATTAGGCAGCACCACTGAAAGTGGTGCGTCGTTTCAGCCGGGCGAAACCGGCTATTCATATCTTAGTGCTTCTATTGGCCTTAATTTTGAAGCAGATTTTGCTGGAATCAATCCTGCTACAACTCCTATGCCCACTGATAACAGCAAAGAGATTGCCATTAATTCAATTGAAACATAAGTGTTAAGTGAAACAAAAACTGATAACACATAAGAAGCAATTAAACCCAGAATTATTCCAGTTATTCCTCCAACCAAGCCGAACAAAGCCGATTCAAACAAAAACAATTCCAGTATTTCCATTTCAGTTGAACCTAATGCTTTCAAAATACCTATTTCTTTTGTTTTTTCCAGCACTGAAGTAAACAAGCTGTTTGCTATTCCTATTGCCCCTACAAGCAATGAAACTGCTGCAATTGCAGCCAAAAACAAAGTTAAAGTATCAAGCATGTCATTTACTTGTTCCTGCATTGTAATAGAGGAATTTATTGAGAAATCCTGTGTTTTTTCTGTTACCCTTCTTGACAGCCTTAAAGCTGAAGTTAATTCATCTATTGTTGTTTCAATTTCATCAGTGTTTTTTACTTTTGCTTCAATTGAAGAAAAAACATTTATGTTTGTGTCAGTTACATTCCATGCATCTGTTTGTGTCATATAAACAGTTCTTCCTTCAGTCAAGATTCCAACTACAGTAAATGTCTGGTCTTCTATTACAACTCTTCTTCCTAAAGTTATTTCCTGATCAAATGAATCATTTGCTAAATTTCCTCCTATTACTATTACAGAAGAATCACTTGCAGTAAAAAACCTTCCTGATTCAAGTTCAACATTATCCAGTTCAGTCCATGTAACTGGATTAACTCCTTCAATTGTTACATTCATTTTTTCTGCTAAAAAAACGAGTTCGCCTCTTCCTGAAACAATTTCATTCACATAAGAAATGTTGTTGTTTCCCTTAATTACAGCTGAATCAAGTTTTTTTAGTTCAGGAGTTTTAGTTGAAGAGCTGGTTGAAGAGTTTTGTGTATCCATTCCGGGAGGCCCTCTCATTTCCCCTCCAAAGAATCCTGCCTTGCTTGAGCCGGCAGTAATTGTCAGTATGTCTGCCCCAAAACCTGAAACGTTTTCTGCAACGCTTTGGGTTGCTCCCTCTCCTATAGAAACAATTGAAACAAATGCTGCTACCCCAATAATTATTCCAAGCAGTGTCAGCCATGCCCTTAGCTGCCTGTGCAAGATGTTGTTTAAGGAAAGTTTTAGGGAATCCTTTAATTTCACTTAATCACTTTCCTTTGAACTTAAGGAATCTGGTTTTAGGAAATCTGAAGTTAAAGAAATACCACCA
>JBDRLP010000068.1:0-5843 GCA_043812975.1 Candidatus Iainarchaeum sp.
CCATTCACCAAGCTTTCTGGTTGCAATGGCTCTGTGGGAAATCTTATTCTTTTCTTTTAAGGGAATATCAACTAAAGCTTTTTTGTAACCATTTGGAATAAATATTTTTTCATACGGAAGCCTGTTTTTGTCCAGGGAAACTGTTTTGTCTAATAATTTTCCTTTTAGTTTTCCTGAAAAAACCTTGTACTTTTTTCCGTCAAAATAAGCAACTGCTGTTTTAAAATAACACTTTTTGTTTTTTGCATTTCTTATAAGATTCAGCAATCCTGAAAAACCAATTCCCAGATAAACTCTTTTCGCCATTACTCCGGGAAAATTATTATAACCTTCAAAGTAAACTCCGGTGTCTTCAGCAATAACCGGTTTTTTGATTTTTTTATAAGCCTGCCTTGCTTTTTCTTTTGCAATTTTTTCCAAAGAATCAAAATCAGGTTCATAAATTTCCAATTCAACCTGCTTAATATTAACCCCGTATTCTTTGAGAATTTTTTCCATCTCATGAACCTTGTGCTGGTTTCCTGTGCAGATTACGAGGTTCATTTAATCATCCTCTTTTAGTTCAACAAAAGTAAGGTTTATTGTAAAGCCATCAGTTCCTTTTCCTCTAACGAGTGTTCCGTGAATCGGAGGCTTGTCAGAAGTAATAATTTTCATCTGGCCAAAAAGCTCATCATAACTAATAGTAAAACTTCCTGAAGCAGTCAGGATTTCTTTATTTTTTATAACACTGGCCTTGAAGTTTCCGCCTTCAAAATAATTAATAACTGCTTCCTGCATTTTTCCGTCAACAGAACAAATCTGAACTTTATCCAAATTGTGCTCTTTCATGCCTTGTTTTATGCTTTCCAGGACTCCGTCTCCCTGTTCAAGAACCAGTTTCAAGTTTTTCTTGGTTCCTTTACCATTAAATAAATGAGATTCTACCTGAGGCATGAGAAAAATTAGTTAGATTGTTTTAATAAAGATTTTGATAAAAATTATAACATGACAAGTGAATTATTTGGGTTAGCCGGACTGGGGTTTATAATACTTGCATGGATTCCGGGAATTATTGAAACTTTAAAATCGCAAAAACCCGGAATGAAAAAAAGGTTTATTCTGTTATACTTTTTAGGATCAGTAAGCATGGGAGTTTATGCCTGGCAATTAAACGCAATTCCTTTTGTAATCCTCAATATTATGGCGGCAATAGTGCCTTTAGTGCATTTGCACTTTTTCATCAAAAAACACGGAGTAAAAAAAATATTAACACCTTCAAGTGATATTTAAATAGATTTCTTAATTTTGTGATAACATGGTGAAACAAGAATACGATGTAATAATTGTCGGAGGAGGGCCTTCAGGATCATCAACAGCAATGTTCCTGAAAAAGAACAAGGTTGACAATGTTCTGCTTATAGACAAGGCAACTTTTCCAAGAGACAAAATTTGCGGAGACGCATTCTCAGGAAAAAGCATGGGAATTGCAAAGGAACTTGGCATAATAGATGAATTCAAAACCGTTCCTAATGAATCTGTTTACGGAGTATTATTCAGCAGTCCAAAAGGAACTCAGGTAGAAGTTCCGTTTCCGGGTTGTGAAGGAAAACAAAAAACAAAACCAGGATTCGTTGTAAGAAGAATCAACGGCGACAATATTTTGTTCCAGAGAGCAAAAAAACAGGTTGATACACTTGAAGATTTTACAGTAACTGATTTAATTTGGGAAAATGATTCTGTAAAAGGAGTGAAAGGAAAGAAAAAAACCGGAGAAGAACTAGAAATTAAGGCAAAAATTGTTGTCGGAGCTGACGGAGCCACAAGCACAATAGGACAAAAAGTAAAAGTTGATACAAACCCTCCAAACCACCAGGTTATTGCGACAAGAGCTTATTACAAAGGCGTTACCGGAATGAGCAACAACATAGAATTACACTTTGTGAATGAAATCATGCCTGGTTATTTCTGGATTTTCCCATTGGATAACGGCTGGGTAAATGTCGGAGTAGGTTTATTAGTAAATGAAAAAAATAAAAGAAAACTTAACCTGAAAGAAACACAGGAAAAAATCATAAGAGAAAACCCTTTGTTCAAAGAAAGATTTGCAAACTCACAGATTGATGAACAAGGCATTAAAGTATGGACTCTTCCTGTTGCATCTTACCACAAAAAGAACCACGGAAACGGATGGCTTCTTGTCGGAGATGCCGCAGCACTTATTGATCCTTTTTCAGGAGAAGGAGTAGGAAACGCAATGACTTCAGGAAAATTCGCGGCAAAGTATATTGCAAGAGCACTGAAAGAAAATGATGTTTCAGAAGCAAACTTTGCAGAATATGATAAAGAATTATGGGAAACAATAGGTTCTGAAATCAAGACTTCTTATAGATTACAGAGATTAGGCAGCATAAAGTTTCTTTTGAACATGTTTATTGATAAGGCGGTACAAAAAAAGGAAGTAAAGGATATAATTTCTGGAATGCTTGCAAACGAGGAAGCAAAAAAAGAATCTATTTCCACTTTTAGTCTTCTTAAAGTGCTTCTTTCATAACAAAATTTTTAACCATTCAAAAAAATTTAACATTCAAAAAAAATTTAATTTAGATATCAAATTCAATAATATAAATCAAACAAAATAAATTAATTTTTAAACATTTCAACCAATATATTTTTCAAACAAAAAACATTAGGGGGGATTAGTAATGAAAACCGAAAAAAACCTGAAAGAAGCCTTTGCCGGAGAAAGCATGGCAAGGAACAAATATGATTATTTTGCAAAAGTCGCGAGAAAAGAAAATTACCATTACCTTGCAAAAATATTTGAAGAAACCGCATTAAATGAAATGCAGCACGCAAAAGACGAATTCAAATTATTAAAAGGAATCGGGAGTACAAAGGAAAACCTGAAAACAGCCATTGACGGAGAACACTACGAGAACACTGAAATGTACCCTTCATTTGCAAAGGACGCTGATGAGGAAGGTAACAAAGAAGCAGCAAAAAAATTCAGAATAATATCTAAAATCGAAGAAAAACACGAAAAAAGATACAAAAAGCTCCTTGAAATGGTTGAAAACAATACAGTTTACAAGAGAGAAAAACCAATTATCTGGAAATGCAGCAAATGCGGCCATATACACAAAGGAACAGAACCTCCAGGAGAATGTCCCTCATGCAAACACGCAAAAGAATACTTTGAACCAGAATGCATGTGCTTTGAAGAAGACTGTGAAAAATGCTGAATCTGGACAAGAAAATTTTCAAAAAAATTAGAAAGCAAAAGGTTTAATTGTCTTTGACAACTTAATTTCTCTGGACAATGATGAGGTTAACACCTTCTGAATTTTTTTGGTCAAGCTTTTTGCTTGCAAAAAGATTGTGATGATTTAACTCAACCCTGAGTCCATTAAATTAAATGAGTGACAGTAGCATCGAGCCTCGCCTGAAAGGCGTAGGCGAAGATGGTACGGCAACCCAACAGCCGTGACCGAAGGGAATGCCCGAAGGGTGCAACTGTGGTAACTCAACCCTGAGTCCGCTCAAATTTTAAAAAGGTTACTAAAATGAGTTTGTTTGAACTATTAAAAAACAGAAATTTGCTAAGCGTACTTTTCACAGTATTCATGTACTCTTTCGGCTTTGGAATAATACTTCCTATACTGCCGTTTTATTCACTGAATTTTGGTGCAACTCCGTTTGAACTAGGATTGTTAACAGCAACATTTGCTTTCATGAGCCTGATATTAAGCCCGATTTTTGGAAAAACATCAGACTCTATCGGAAGAAAAAAAATAATAACAATCGGAACAATTGGTTTTGTAATTGCTTACATTATTCTTGCATTTGCAGATTCACTTTCCATGGTTTTTATAGCAAGAGCAATAGAAGGAATATCCGCAGCAGCACTATTTCCCGCATCAATTTCATTAATCTCAGATTTTAGCAATGAAAAAACAAGAGGTCCTGCAATGGGTCTCATGGGAATGGCCTTCAGCCTTGGTTTTATTTTAGGACCTGCATTCGGAGGACTGGCTTCATCAATTTCAATTCCTACCGCATTTTTTCTGGCAGCAACATTAGCTTTATTGAATACTGTGACAGTTAATTTGTTTTTGAAAGAACCAAAAGAAAAAGAAGAAAGCAAAGACATTATTGAAAAAGAAGTTAGTTTTATTTCACACATAAAAAGCAGAATGCTTATTCTTTTTATGGGAACCTTCATGTTAAGCTTTTTAATCGGCGGTCTTGAAGCTACGTTTGCACTTTTTACATTTGAAAAATTTGGTTTTGGCGCAGGGGAAGTCGGACTGGTTTTCATGTACATAGGAATCCTGATTTTCTTCGGCCAACTTGTTAGTGCAAAACTTTTAATGAAATTTAAAGAATCAACTCTTATCAAAGCGGGTTTTATCATGAATTCTGCAGGATTTTTCGGAATATTTTTTGCTCCAGAAATGATAACTTTAGGAATTGCACTTGGAATAATGGTTTTAGGAAATGCATTATCAATGCCTTCCTTAATTTCCCTTATAACCAAAAAAGCTCAGGCAAAACGCGGAACTATCCTTGGGTTAAATGGTTCATTCCAATCATTAGGTCAATTAATAGGTCCAATATTTGGCGGATTTTTATTCGGATTAACTCCTCTTTTCTCATTCGCAGGAATAGCAACTGTATTAGTGCTTTATCTGCTTGCTTTTGCGGGTTTTGAAGCAATCAAAAAAAATTCTAATTGAAAATCAATAGTTGATTTATATTTATTAACATAAAAACAAGATTTATATTACCTTATAACAATTAATCTAAGTGGTAAAATGAAATTCAACTATCTAATAGGTTTTTTAGCAGCAAATTTTTACAGATTACTAAGAGTTTTTCCGAACTCTGACCCGCTAATGGGTTTTATACTGCCTGCAGCAAAAACATCCTGGTGGAAAGCCCCTTTGTTTGCTTTTGCATCAATATTAATATTTGATATTTTTACAAGCGGGATTGGATTATGGACATGGGTTACTTCAGTTACTTATGCTTTCGTGGCTTTAGGTTTTCATTTTTTTCTAAAGGAAAAAAAATCTTCATTAAAACTTTTTATTTCAAGCGGAGCAATTGGTGTTTTAATTTTTGATTTCATTACAGGACCAATAATGAGTTCGTTTTTGTTCAAACAATCATTTTTGATTACACTTCTTGGGCAAATTCCTTTTACAGTAATGCACTTAATTTCAGTTGTATTTGGAATTGTGATTATTTCACCATTTTATGATGCTGAAATTATGAAAGAAGTTTCTCAAATGGTTTCCAGCGTTAAAAACATTTACAAAAACTGGAGGCTGCAATTATGAAATATGTAATTATATTAATGTTAGTTTTATTTGCTTTCTCTGGGTGCACTCAGGTTCAGCAAGAAGAACAGGCCACAGTTACTTTTCAGGTTCGTGATGTAGAGGCAAACCTTGTTTTTGAAAAAGAAATTACTTCTATAAAAGGAGCAAGTGCTTTTGAAGTTTTGCAGACTAATAATATTCCAATGGAAACCGATGATTTTGGATTCGGGGTTTTTATAAAAAGCATAGCAGGAGTAACCCCTGAAGAAAACCAATACCTTGGATTGAATGTTAACGGCGAATACTCAATGGTTGGCATCAGCGATATTAAACTCGAAGATGGAATGATTATTGATTTCAGTGTTGAGGAAATAGATGAATCCCAAATATTTGAAGAACCTCAAGAAGAAGCCTCTTAAACCTTCTAGGCCCTAATTATTCCTGCCGAATGATGATGAAGAGTCACTGAGCTGTGAAAACAATGCTGAAACTGGTTCGCACTGACGGCAATTTACGTGTGTTCAGTATTGAATACGC